>JABIAA010000050.1 GCA_018656485.1 bacterium
AAAGAAGCCAAATCTGAAGGCGGACTTCCAGCACTTTTTATGGAGTGGACAAAGTCAGCGGGTGAAACATCGTGGGAGGCACTTTACACGCAACGCTCAGTTCAAATCGCAACTGGATGCGCATTCATCTGGTGCGGCATAAGTTTTTACGACTGGCTCCTCTACAAACAACATTGTCGCCAATGCCGAACAGAGCAAAAAAAACCTGTCCAGTACGCACGGTTCCGAGCCAACCTGCGGGGAAAAAGAAAGCTCCTGCAGTACGTCGAAGGCGCCTCAATCGCAGTAGGAATCGCCTCCACTCTGTACACTCTTTACCCACACGCAAGGACCTACAACCCACAACCAGACTAGGAAGACTGGGAACATTAAGATTCAAGCTTGTTTCACACTGCAAAGAGTTTTTCCCGCTTTTATAGCACTTTCCTGCATTTTTTCAATCGTGGTTGTGCATCCCCCAAATAACGATTAGAATTGCGAGACCTAGAGAAAATAGCGTGGATTCAACGGTTGAATCGCGAAATTTTAAAAAAACAAAACTGGAGTTTTGTAATGAAGAAAAATTTTATACGAATTTTCGCACTCGTCGTATGTGCTGCAATGTCAACACCAGCTGTATTTGCCACCAACCCTTCTGCCAAGGTTGAGAAGGGCCCCCAAGTAAAATTAAAAACCGAGACCCCTGCTGCGACACCGTTCGGAATGCTCCCTGAAAGCAACAATTGCTCTCAAGGAGACCTTGCCGAACTTGGAAATTGCTTTTCAAGCCAGACCCAAAGTCTTAAAGCGGCACTTACAAATGGAGCAACATTCGACATCCAACCATGCATACCGCCAGCAGACTGCCCGATGAGTGACCCGCAAGTAGTCTCCGCTTACAATAAACAAGAACTAGCCCTCGGTAGTGCAATTAGCGATACAATGCATGAACATTCGCTGCACGGCCAATGCAAAGCTCCACAACCTGGAGATGGATTACTAGAAGCATTGAATAATAATGTCGCAAAACTACAACAGCCAACAACACTACAACCGGGCACCATTCAATGCTCTCAATTTGATCAGGCGTACTTAAACCAACCGTGGCACGCAAACGCCGCCGCAACACTCCCATTTCTAGGCGCCGCAGGAACAGCAATACAGGCAGGCTGGCATATTCCAGGAGTACTAGAAACCATAAGTTTAATTGTAGCCACTGAGGCTGCTCGCCCGGCATTCAAGGCGCTTTACTCAAAAAGCAAAAGTCATATTGCAACTCTCATTGAAAAACGAAAAAAACTGAAAGACAACACTAAAGAAGCAAAAAATCTTGATGTTGAAATTAAAAAAGTCATAACCCAATTTGAACTTGATGCTCCAAACTTACTGAAAAAAGAAAAAGTAAAGCTTTGTACCGAATGCACCAACCTTAAATCTTTGATTAAAGAAACACCCGATGTAGCAGTAAACAATGGAGAAAGCACAAAGAAAGAACTTGAGGCCTTTTTAAAAGAAAAAGAAGCCACAGTCAAACAAATAGAAAAAGATTTAACAAACCTCGAAAATGCTTCCAAAGCCCAAGCCCCGGTAATCATTGCCAACAAAAAAACTTCCGAAACAAACTCGATAGCAGGAAGCGACAATGGTTCCACACAAGCAGTTGTAAAAATACCTTCGGAAGAAACATCTGCTCCAGCGAACAATCATCACTGGAAAAATGTTGCACTCGCTCACGGCATCGGTGCAGGCGTAGCCCTCACGGGAGTTGCAGCTGAACTTGGCTTCGGATACATGTTCCACAAAAAGGCACACGGTACGCTCAGCTTTGGACAGTTCGTTAAGCGTCACTTTGTTGAACTTACAAAGATTGTCGGCCAAGTCACCCAAGGAAACTTCAAGGCACTTGCGCAGCTCAAGACATACCCAGCAACCGTCGCAACAATCCTTGCAGCAGCCTTTGACGCTACTGGATACTGGATTGGCTACGAAGGCATTGCTCGCGGAATTTGCAAGGTCGGCAAAACCTCTGCACCCGCAATTGAAGCCGTAGCAAAGACTGCATAAATAAAAAAACAAAACGAGAGTCACTATTGTGGCCGCGCCCGCCATAGCCTTGGCGACGGCTGGGCTAAATAAAGTTAGAGGCCCTGGGAGAAATCCCGGGGCTTTCTTTTATTTCTAGGAAGAGAGAAGAACTCCCTCTGGCTGTGCGCAGGCGGAGTGACTCCGCTTTGAAAAGCATGCTATCGAATATCGCACAAATGTAGATCGCCTGGCCGTGTAGGGTGAAGGCTCAGCCTTCGGCCCCTACCTGCTCCTTGAGAACCGCGCGCGTCGCGGCGTTGGTGGAATATTTTTCACCGGAGAACTAGAACGCGGAGAAATGTCATCGTCGGATCCCAGAGACGTTGTTCTTAGAGAAATACTGCCAAATTCCGGAATCCGAAATTTTGACTTTGATGAGACTGCTTTTGAAGGTAGACCCGCATCGAAATCTCTAACCTTGGTCAGATCTTTTTTAAAGCCAATCCTCCCTCGCTCCACTCGAACTTGTTGAGGTTTTTTCAAGATTCCCCGCGGTGCTTGTAGCGAACTTTGCAGAACAATTTTGGCTGGCTCACTCCAAGCTTCACGTGGGCGTCGAGTCTTTTCATATTTGAGAAATCTGTTCCAAGCTTCGTCATGCAGCTCGAAATCATCTGCACCTAAAGATCTATTGTTCCGGAGCTCCTCGAGCTCTTTTTGTGCCGCACGAATTTTCTTAAATTGAACAATCGCAACAGGCTTTGATTCTTCTTCTGACATTTTTTTGATCTCAATGCGCCCCAGCTCTTCAAGCCAGTCGGCATATCGACTTTCGCGATCAACCGCATCACTCCACAGCTGCGCCCGAGAGCCCGCCTTCTTCGCAACGTTAGAAACTCCAGCCCGAATAACCTCAAGTTGATGTCCCGCTTCATGGTCAACTGAAGCAAGACCCGGCAGCCTTCCACTAATTTTTTCCACTGACGTCTCCACGTCCGCCCACCTTCTGGATTTTGACAACTCAGGGAGCCTCGGCTGTTCTGCAAAATTTGAATTGCGCTCAATATCGACTAATTGTTTTTCAAATGACCCGATTAAATCATATGCTATCGCAGTTTCGGGAATAAGCTTCCCGGTCGCGTCCTTTGCTCTCGCAGCTGACGTTCTTGGCGAAGCGCTTGGTGACGGAACTTCGTCCGGAGCCTCAGTCATCTTCATGCGAACTTTCGACGCAGGAATGTCGTTCCCATAAGCAAACATCAAAAGATCCGGATTGGCCGATGGATTTTCATTTCCGAGAAATTTTCTTGCGCCCTCAAAAATAAACGCCGCCGCTTTTTCTTGGGACATCCCACCGCGGAATTTTTCGCCAATTTTTCTTCCAATCTCTTTGTCACCAAAAGATTTTGCAATTGCAGTAAGCGCCTCTAGCCCCGATCGGTTGGAAATCCGCTCAAGCAACTCGAACTGCCACTTCGCGACCATGTCAATTTTCTGACGCGGAACCCTATCCGACCCACCCACCTGGGCATCCAAGATCTGTTTGTACTTAATTCCCTTGGCAATGTCGGCAAGTGCCTTAAATTTTCCATAGCCATCGTAACCGCTGGCGGCTCTGGCAATAACTTTTGGGTATGTTCGAAGAAACCCCCATAATCCGCTCTCTTCCATAATCTCTGGAACTCTTTCGGCCCAAAGAACCTCTCTTTCCGTGCCAGGCTTCTCCGCCGCTTGCTCTTCCACGGTCTTGCCACTTTTGACCGCAGCCGCCCCATCGACCAGCGCACGAAAAATCTTCCTGTACGTCCTTCGAGCAATTGGATCCTCTCCAAGTTTTTTCTTCATCCAAAAACTTTCTAGAACCTTCTTTGCTCCGCCAAGGTCATAACCCCGAACCGCAGTTTCAAAATCTGCCGACAGCTCGTCTTTGGCTACGGGCTTAGGACTTGGGCTATCCGGCGGTTGAGCCAAAATCACCGTCGAAAAAAATATCAGAAATAAAAAATTTAATCGTTTCATCGCCACATCCTCTAAACTTCATGGTCACGGATAGCCTGAGTTCCCGGCACAAGCGCACCCGGTAAAGACCGACTCCCGTGTTTCCTAACTAAAAAATACGCATTCACTGTGTTCGGGAATCTCCAGAGGTGTTTCCGGAATGATTTCCGATCCTCGAAGATCCCGGCATAAAGATCGAGCTGGTACAGGTTGTCTTTGAAGGCGCCCCCCGTATCGGAAAGAACGCCCAGCCGAATCTCTTCCTTGCGGCTTGTGGGATTTTTGTAGCCAATCGCGATGATCTTCCCTAGCCCCAGATCCTTGATATTGCCCGCGAAGACCGCACCGCCGTGTTTGACGATCTTGAGCTGTGGGCCTCCGTCCCGTCCATCGATGTCATTAATTTCTCTAAAGAACCAATACTTCGGCGATCTCAGCCCAGGCCTTGACTGCTCGCTTCCCAAAATTTCTAGGCTGCGATGGACATTGAAAACTCTGCGAGCCCCGTCCGGCATGCGAACAACGGTCGTCCCCTGCATCGCTGCGTCCTCCGCGTCATGGCGCGAAAGCCAGATCAACGGCTTCACAACACGCGAAAGACTTTTTCGCCTGAAAGCTCTCCCGCCCCACAGGTCGTCCCATGTCATTTTCGCCATGGCCCCCTGCAGCTCCTCGTCCTTGGTATCCGCCTCGTACAAAGCGGCGTCGTAAATTTTGGTACGATGTGGACTACCGTCCACCGAAAACACCGCGTAGTTCGTCAATCGGATCTTTCCAGGGTCCAGTCTTCCGCCGTCAGGCCGCTCGGGGATAACAATCCCATCGCGTTTAAGCCCATGACGGTCACCGTCCCAGGAAACAAAGTTAAAGTTCTTATTGAGAAAACTTTGATCGAGAACCCTGAAGTTTCCGGATTCTTTATCCGCCTCGATTGTCTCGTGAATAAATTTGAGCGTGCGCTCCACCTGTGCAGCGGACAACCCAACGCGCCCAAGCAGCGGCGACTGAACAAGATTTTTCTTGTGCTTAAAGTAGCGAAGCGCGTCCCAGACGGCCTCTTGAAGAACCAGCGGATCTGTCACGACCTCAGACTGGATCGGTGACTTTACCTGCCTGAAAAGCTTTCTCGTCACAGCCGAAAGCTCGACGGATCGCATGTCCGAAACACTTTTTTCAAAAGCCGCCGCTGTAGAATCCAGCAACAACACGTGCAATGCACACAAAGATAGTTTTACAAAAATGTTCATAACCCCCCTCTCCCCAGAGATGCGCAATTCAAATTGCACATTTTTAGTGTAGAGAAATTGAGGGGCCCGTGTAAATGAAACCGATGGATTAATTTAGAGCGCGCTTATTGCGCAGAATTCTGACATTTTAACTGGCGAGGCAAGCGGGCCGCAAAGATTTTAGAGGCCGCCCAGTAAAACTGAAATTTTCCAACTGTCGTATAAAAACAGGCTTCTTATAAATTTTTAGGGCTTTAAATTTTCAACATAAATCCGGGTTTGCAAAGCTAAAATTTCTCCCGTACGCTTCGAATATCTTTTACTGGTCTCAAAATATGGAAACGCCTGATGAACAAACACTTTCCAAGAAAAATTATCGCATTCGCGCTTCTCCTCGCACCAGCTATGGCATTCGCTGGAAGGAATGAACAACCTCACTATGGCGAACTTCCATTGCTAATGGAACAACAAAAATTGCACCAAGATCTACTTAATTTTGGCAAAGAAGAAGTCGCATATTTGATCGGAACGATTGAGGGAATCCTAGAGAATGAGATAAGCGGAATAAGGCTGAAAGACCTCGACATTGCAGAGTCAGATGAATTCAAATCTGTCCACAAGGAGACAAAGGTTATCGATTTCACCCAAGATATTTTCCAAAATGCACTGACGGCAAGCTGGAAAAACCCTAATACAATTCGGAATCTCCTAATAACCTACCCACAACAATTGAGACTTCTTGAAGAAAAAGCACTTGATTTCATCCGATACAAACTTTAGCAAAACAAGCGCTTGATGGTCGCCTCTTGGAAAATTACCTACCAAGAAAACGTATTTCTCCCAAATCTAAGTTGCCTGGGCAGCGAAACCTCAGCCGGCCTCAGCCTGGCCAGTCAAAGTTAATTCTTTGACGTCGACGGTTCGGGCACCACGGTTGGCAGTGACCATTCCTTTCCCCCCACCATTAGATTTGTCATCGCCGCCTAGCAAGTCCTGCAAATCTTTCAGGTGAATACTTCCGCCAGGGGCATTTATTTTCGCCTGGACTTCTAACCGCTTAAGCTCTTTGGAAAGCATCTCTTCACCACCATCGGGAAGCTCCTGTGCTAACACTTCCGTGAGATACGAAATTCCGCCAGACATATCTTTTTCCTGCTCATAGCTCTGCGCGATGCGAACGTGACAGACAGGGAACTCTTTTGTGTGCTCAAGAACCTGCTTGTAGGCCTGGCGAGACTCAGTAAACTTTCCGAGAGAATACAAGCTCTCTGCAAGGTTGTAAGAGAACTTTGGAACATTCGGATACGCCTGTGAAAGTTGAGCGTATGATTCACAAGCAACATCAAGTTTTCCAAGAAGAAAGTACGCGTTCGCTCTGTTGAAAACAATCTGAGCGGTAACTTCATTTCCGCCCATTCGCTTAAGTGCATCATCAAAAGCTTGTGCGGCTTCTTCATACTTTTCAAGCTTGAGGCTAACTTGCCCAAGAATGTTGAATGCCTCAGAAACGTCAAGGTCACCTATTGTTGCATTTTTGAAGTGTTGCCACGCTTCTTCCATCCGCTCTTGCTCAAAACAAAGTCGTCCGTAGTTAAACCACGCTTTTCCGTAGTACGGTCGCAACGCAATTGCCTTGGTTAAGCACAACTCTGACTTTTCATATTCTTTTTTCTTCATGAGCAAAGAACCAAGGTTGTTGTAAGCTTCTGGATAATCTGGGAAGAGTCTTGTTGCTTCTTGAAGTGCGGCAATTGCTTTGTCATCGTTTCCGCGAACCGAATAAGCAACTGCCATGTTGCTCCATGGATCGGAATAAAATCTGTCGAGTCGAATTGCTTCGAGGTAATGTGGAATAGCTTCTTCGTACCGCTCGTGTTCGGAAAGAGCAACCCCAAGATTGTTGCGTGCGCGGGCCTTTGTTGGCGCCTTGTAAATTATGTCTTCCCAAAATGCGATCGTACTTCTCCACACTTCATTGCGTTGCATTGTTGTAATTCCAAGCATTGAAAAAGCCAAGAGAAAAATTGGAAAGACTTTTGGGAATGTAAGTTCAGAAATAAATTTCACATCCCACTGCTTAACGATCCATCTCACTGCATAGACAATTCCCATTGCAATTATGAAAAGCCACCCTGGCGACGCCATGTAGGTTTTGTAGTCGCATACAAGTTCTGCGGATGGAATAATAGTTGATCTCGGAGCGGACACGGCAAAAAACCAAATCAAGCCAAAAGTTATTGGAGAAGCTTTATCTTTGCGGAACAGATGAATCGCAATTCCAAAAATTGTCATGAGTGCAAGAAATGAAAAGAATGTGTCCGGCGCAAAAAAACTAGGTGACAGCTTCCAGTCATACTCAACACTCATATTGATAGGCCAAAGAAAGACAAAGAGGTAGTGCAGCAAAACTTTGAACTCGCTAATTAAAAACGAGAGGGGATAAATTGTGTCGTTAGCAGACTTCGTCAGGATGTTCCCACGGTTATTCACGATGGAGTACTTCAGGCCAAAAATTTTCATGAAGAAAGCGGGCCTCATATAAAACAAGAGGGTCCCAAAAACCACGCCGGTAAACGCCAGGTGGAAAAGAAGCCTCTTCTTAAAACTGCTCCACTCGCCTTCTGCAATAAAAAACCAGTCAGTGATTAGAGCAAGTACCGGCAATGCGATAACAATTTCCTTGGTCCCACAAGAAAGCGAACCAAACAAAAATGTCGCTGTGTACAAAGCAATTTTCGCCCACTCATTTTTCGTCTGCGCAGCCAAAACAAAGAATAAAAGAGTGATCAATGAAAAGCATGTCGCCAATCCTTCAAGCCGTGCCTGAATCGCATACGACACCGTCTGCGATTGAACTGGATGTAGGAGAAAAAGCCCCGCGGTAACCGATGCAAGCCACACCGCATTTGTTTGAAGGAATTTATGTTTTTTTAATTTTGCGCAAAGAAAATAGATGAAATAAAAAACTAACGCCCCGGTGATCATGTGGACCAGAACATTGCAGAAACGATAAATGTTCGGCGAAAAACCCCCGAACTGGTAATTCCATCTATTCAGGCACTCACCCATCCAACGGCTATTGCTGAAAAGCTGTTTCTTAAAATCAAAGAATCGAATTTCAAATTTCTTCGTGATGTTTGCAAGGTCGTCAAATTGAAATGGGTATCCAAGAGATTTATAATAAAAAACATAGGTTAGAATCACCAAGACCGCAGGGGGAAGAATTAACTCCAGCCACGAAGTCCGCTCAACCCCAACACGACTTTTTGAATGCACTCGACGCGACACGTTCGTCTTCACTCTCTTCTCCACAACCGACTCCTTCCATGAGGCGCAGCATCTCCAAGCCACGCACATCGATTAAAAATAGTTTAGGAACAACCCCAGCAGAAGTAAACTCCGAGCCAAATCCAAATGACTTCACTTCACAACACGAGAATCTTATATAATTTATCAAATTGTTGGACTTCAAATTTCTTCGTGATGTTCGCAAGATCATCAAATTGAAATGGGCATCCAAGAGATTCATAGTAAAAAACATAGGTGAGAACCACCAAGACCGCAGGGGGAAAAATTAACTCCAGCCGCAAGGTAACCGCTCATACTCCAACACAATTTTTGGACTGCACACAACGCGACACGTTCGGCTTCACTCTCTCTTCTCCACAACCGACTCCTTCCATGAGGCGCAACATCTTCAAGCCGCGCACATCGATTAAAAATAGTTTAGGGATACAACCCCAACAGAAGTAAACTCCGCCAAAGGAAACTCCGCGCCAAACACAAATGGCTTCACTTCACAACAAAGGGTTTTATATCATTCACCAAATCGGGGGGTCCACTATCGCATAAATTTATCTCAAGGAGACATGCAAAATGATTAAATTCATAGCTATCTTAACCGCCACATTGGCCATGTCGTTAACACAAAGTTTTTCGTTACCAGAAAAAGTCACAATGTTTTTTAAGAAAGCAAGACTCGAATTGACAGATGCAAGCCGCTACGATCAATATTTTACAAACCAAGCAGAATTGCTCGAGCTGCTCATGCGAGAATGCGAACAAGACGACTTGCTTCCATACGATGAAACCGTAGATGCAGTGAAATTAACTCTCGCACAATTTAGAGAATACAAATCACAACTTCAGGGGCAGGTAAAAAGCCCATACGAAGAAGAGGATCTTTAAAACATGCTCCCGATTTGTCTTCTATAAAGACAGTGCTTTGCCTCCTGCGAAGACAGTAGTTTGACCAAAACACAGAAACCAAATAGCCTACAATGCAGCATGATTTTTATTGGAAGCGGGAATTTGTAAAATGGCCAAGTTTTTTTTGATTTTAAGTACCGCAATTGTTATGGCATCAACATCAATGTTTGCCACCCACCCATTTTATGATGACGCCAAAAAAATTCTGCTTGACGGGGAAAAGTATGGCGAAGAATATCGCATAGAAACCAAAGAACTGATCTTGCTAATCAAAGAACTGGAAACCAATGGCTTGCCCCCAACTGATGAAATCACACAAAAACTTGTCGATTTCAAACAAGGCCTCAAGGTATGGAAGCGATGCGTAGGCGAGTTTTTCGCCAATGCCAGAGAAGTGCTCGGATCCGAAGAACGAAGCCGCGGAGTCCTTGAAAAAGTTAATTCGAAAATTAACGGATGGGAACAAGGAGAAAACTCCGATGACATTTGTAAAATAATGAACGGCGTCCAGCTCGCATTAGACATCCATTCCTCCCTTGGCAAAGCCTGGAAGAAGTGAAATCACAAGTAAAGCACAAAGCCCAAGTTTGTCTCCTTCGCAGACAGTGATTTGACCGGTCAGAAGAAATACTATAGCTTTAAAACACCTGTTACAATGCGGGTTTTTTGCTCGCAGCCTTTGGTAGAAATTAATGACAACTTCAATCTTTCCACAAATCATGGCAATGTTCGCCCAGCTGCTACCGGCGTTCATTTTGGTTTTTTCGTTTTACGGCTTTTCACGCGCACTTGCTGCAAAACTTATGGGTGACCACACTGCGCAACATGAGGGTTTTTTAACGCTGAACCCAGCGGCACATATCGACATCTTTGGAATGCTCATCACCCTGGCAATCTTTGTAGTCGTCAACACACTTATCTCTGGCGGATTAGCTTTTCCAATCATTATTGCGATTTTAATTTTAATCGGTGCGCGCTGGCGCAAAATTGTCCCTATCAATGAGGAAATGTTCAGACATCACAGGCTAGGAATTCTTGCCACGACACTCGCAGGACCCATCGGATCTTTCTTCTTAACTTTCCTGTCATGCGTCGCAATTAGATTTTTCCCAATCCAAGCCGTTTCTGCTCCAGTCGGAAAAACGGTGACACAGCTACTGGGAACGATCACCGAACTTAGCGCGTTCTGGGGAGTTTTGGAACTTATTCCATTTCCACCATTTGACGGCGGACGACTTCTACAAGTTGTTTTGCCTCGGTCGAAAGAATGGATCATTGAGTGGTTCGAGATATACGGAGTTTTCGTTTTTTTAGCGCTCATTATTTTGCCAGGGGTAAGCACAATATTCATCGGCGGCCTGCACACACTCGCAACAATTGTTAAACTTATCGCACTTAAGATCGCTTTCATTGGAGCCTAACCCAGGAGTCTCGTAATGATTTCTCCAGAAGAACAAATCAAAACACTTCAAGTTGGCACCGAACAGATTCTCCCAAAAGAAGAGTTGAGGAAAAAGCTAAAGCGCGGAAAACCGCTCATTGTAAAATTTGGTGCGGATCCAACTGCACCGGACCTGCATCTTGGGCACGCCGTCGTACTTTCCAAGTTGCGACAGTTCCAGGACCTAGGGCACAAAATTGTTTTCCTCATTGGTGATTTTACAACGAAGATTGGTGACCCGAGCGGTCGATCAAAAACACGTCCACCGCTGAGCGACAAAGAAATTAAACAAAATGCAGAAACATACTTCACACAGGTTGCAAAAATTTTAGATCCCAAGAAAACTGAAATCGTCTACAACTCCACATGGCTCAACAAAATGATGTTGTCGGACATCCTAAAACTTCTTGGGAAGGTCACCGTCGCACGAATCATCGAACGAGAAGATTTCAAAAACAGGCTAGACAAAAATCTACCGCTCGGCTCTCACGAACTGTTGTACCCGCTGTTGCAGGGCTACGACTCCGTTGAGTTGAAGGCTGACCTAGAGCTTGGTGGAAGTGATCAAACTTTTAACCTTCTCATGGGTCGACACCTTCAAGAACAATACGATCAAGAACCGCAAGTTGTTATGACTTTCCCCTTGCTTGAGGGAACCGACGGTGTCGAAAAAATGTCCAAGAGTTACAACAACTACATCGGGCTTTTCGAGACAGCTGAAAACGCATTCGGAAAATTGATGTCCATTTCTGACGACCTCATGTTCAGGTACTCATTACTCCTTTTGCATACATCAAACGAAGAAATCGAAAAACAGAAAAAAGAAATCGCATCTGGTTCTTTGCACCCAATGGACCACAAGAAAAAAATTGCGCACACCATCGTCACAAAATTCTGGTCCAAAGAAGAGGCGGACAAGGGGCTTGAACACTTTAAGTCAATCTTCCAAAAGAAAGATTACGAACAAGCAACCGAGGTCAAAGTCAGTGGACTTGAAAGTCCGTGCTGGATCGTTGATCTTTTGAAGACTACAGGCGCTGTGACAACATCATCGCAGGCAAAACAACTCATCGAAGCTGGTGCGGTTACAATCGACGACGTCAAGGTCGCCGACTTCAAGGCAACAGTCAAATGGAAAGCCGGCTCAATCATTAAAGCAGGTAAAAAGAAAATTATAAAAATTAGCTAGGCAATTCCAACCTCACCACACACTTCGAGCTCGACTTTGATCACGTTGTCTGCAGCCGCGAGAAACTTGTCCCAACGCTCTTCATCCCAAGAGGACAAACAATCCGCTTCGTATGACGGATAACCGCTAAGCCAAATTCCCACTAGGCCATCCCAGACATCTTCGAAGGTGTCTCGCAAAGAAGCAGTATGTGGATTTTCTAAGCTTGCAGCTCGTGAGGCTTCCCACACATAAAGAATCATTTCAGCAAGTCGCTCATTGTACCACAGACGTTTTAAACCACCAGAAAGTTCTTCTGTTTCAATTGGTTCATATCCAAGTCCACAAATAATTGCTGAAGCTTTTTTTTGAACTTCTTTTGCACGATCAGCGCCTAAAAAATCGCAGGCTACTTTTGAAACATCGAGTAGTTTGTTGTCAATAACAAGAGTGTGCTGTTTGTGAAATGCACGAAGAGACATATTTACAAACATTGCCTCGAGCAAAAAGTCTTGTGCGTCCTGCGTGGAGAGATTCAAGCCCAGGCCATCAAGACAACCTAAAACTTCAGAAAACTTACTTCGAATCTTGGCATTTAATTTTTTGTACATCAAAGCAACGCAACCACAAGCCGCTGCTGCAAACAAAGAGAAACCAACGATCGGTTTCCACGTCAGCGCCTTGGCACCCTTAGGAACACTCATGATTCCATTTTTTTGCAAAGCAGCACAGATCCCAAGCGCAACGGGGCTGATAATTGCCCCCCCGGCGAATGCATATTTTTCAAACTTATCCACCCTTGCAAGCGCTGGATATTCTGGCGTGTGAAATTTCACCCAAGCCTTTGTAAATCCGTTGATCTTCTCAAACAGCTCTTGCTGAAGATCTTTCTCCTCAAGTGCTTGGTAAATTTTTGCACTATCGCTGGCTTGTCCTGAACAAAGAAACTTTGATGCGGCAAATTCAGAAATTTTGATTTCGGCGGGGCTAAAAGAAACACACGACTGCGATGCAGCACAAAAAAGTATTGCAAGTTTTAGAAACTTCATGGCAACTCCAATAAGAAAAATTGTCAGATGCCACAGTTAACAAAAAAAATTGTAAACCGTCAAAAGCTGAAAAGCTTATCGCATTGTGACAACTTTAACAAAATCATCATACACACAATGACATGGCTGCTCTACGAACATTTTGTAGCCAGCGACAGATCCGGCCATGCACGCGAGAAAACAAATAAGCTCACAACAATTGTATCCATTGGGCACCCGGCTGTATAAATCTGTAAAACATTGGAACCGAGTTGCGCCATTATTCTCGTAAGTTGCAATAGAATTAAATATATTTTGCGCCTCAAAAATCCTTCTGTAGCAACGCCCGCGCCCGACAAGCCTACCGCAATGATCGTGTGCAAAATCAGATAGATCATTTAAAATTTCACACGAAGCGTTCGCCAGCGCTATTGTGCCGCTCATCAATGCCGCTTTCATTTTTTCGCCAATCTCAATCGCCTTTTTAGCTTTAAGATCAGAAAGACCTAGTTCGTCAAAAAGATTGAGGACCTCATTGACCACACTAAGAACAATTTTCACACGTGTTTCATCATAAAAATTTAGATTCGACCGCGCCCTTGAAAAAATAAATTCGTACAATGCTACGACATCACGTTGCAACTCAATCGGATCATCGTTGGGAATTTCGTTCGACGCTCTGCTACACGAAGCAACCGGCGAACAAGATGCTCCACTGCCGAGGCTACTAGCAAGTTGTCCAATGCTAAACGAAATTGGAAGCGCATCGACCACAACTTCATTGCTAAGGAGCTCCATTATAAAATCGTCTTGATGAACCGCAGGAAGAAGACTTTGAATTCTTGGATCATCTGAATTTTTTAGATGATCATCCATCCAATTCTTGAAGGATCTGAATTTTGCATCGCCAAGCATTTCACGCAATTTTGTCTTCGCCTTTTTGCGCTTCGCGGCAGTCGCTTCGTTGTAAGAATAAAACGCCATCCTGACTTGCGATTCAAAAGCAGCCCAGCTGATTTTCTCAACCGCAAAGGCCCCTGAAACCACAACCAACAAAGCCGGAATTATGCACTTTACAAAATTGGAAATTTTCATTGATGACTCGTGAAAATAAAATACAATAAAAAAACAATGGCTTATCGCATAACAACAGGATTTCTTGCTAGACAAACTGAACAGTCTCTGCATTCAAAGTAAAAAATCGCTGCATAGATACAAAAGTTCAAGCTCTTCGTGCCACAACAAATCCTATAATTACAGAAACGCCAAACTGATTCAAATACATCCTTGAAGCATCCAACATGATCACCCGCTTCATTCCTTGTTATATCATGAAGGAGTCTATCCGCCTCGAGAAAAACATGTCGGCCATCAAAATTTTTATTCGCGCCCAAAGAACCGGTTGCGTCACGCCCATTTTTTCTCATTCTCATAAATTCTTCAAGATCAAAGGCCAGCGTTTCAACAAGTTGTGTAATTTGCGTGTTTTTTGGACTTTCAAACCCCGCAATAAACTCTTGATTTTCAGCGCTACCTTTTATTTGTTTTATTAATTTCGAAGTAATTTTTCTGATTTTTTTGACATCATCATCTGACAAATCGGGATTAACACAAGTAAGAGAAAAAATATTTCCCACCAAAGAAATCAGTAATTTAACTCGTTCATAATCATAAAAAGTGATCCGGTTTTCCACAGCCAAGTCTAATACCACCTTGAAACCATTAGCCAAACTTTCTCGCAACGATATTTCCGCGGAGGAATCGGCTACATGAGTTTTTTTCATTTTTCTATTTATCAGAACGCTTGAAGAAGCCCCGCCGTGAGACCCCACTTGCTCAAAAGCGTCCCCAAATATTTGTGCCTTTGATACATCAACCACTTCACCAAGGAGATCAATAATGCAGCTGTCTTTGTATCCCTCCAACATCAAAGATTGAATTGACGAATTATTAATCTGATGTTCGAGAACCCAATCTTTGAAAAAAATAAATTTTTCTTCCCCCAATATCCTACGCAGTCCTTCTGAAGCTTTTTGACGCGCCTCTACATCACCATGGGAAAAAGCCATCGAGACCTTCAACTCAAATTCATCCCAACAAACCTTTTCAACGGCATAAATCTCCGAAAACAAAAAATATAAGATTAGTGTAATGGATTTTATAAATTGGATTTTTTTCATTTTCAACTCATACAAATAAATAAAACCAAAAATTAAGACGAAAAATTCAACACTGTTTTATAATCAGTCAACAATCGACATAGAAATATAAAATCCCACCGGATTCACACATATGCATTAATCTATTTGCCCCAGAAGACACCCCACACAAAGTCTTTCCCAAAAAAGTAGACGTAAGGGAAAAAGTCCAAAGTACCCCAACTTTGATCGCCATAATCTCGTCGATTAGGAAAATTCTTGAACACACTGGCACAACCACTTTCTTCATCTTTTTTGATTTCACCAAAGACCCGATTTGCTTCTCGCACTGCCGACAAACCTAAACTTCGCCGCCAACTGAACACTCGGTATTTCCAACTAACAAACTTCGAAAGGTCCAACATAATTGTTTGTAACGACTCTGAAAGAGAAGGACTTTGTGGATCTTGGAATTCACCAATACATTCGTAATTTGCAACACTCTTTTGAATTCGATCTATGACTGCCTCACAAATCTCTCTTATTTTGTCGGCCTCATCTTTCGATATGACAATATCGGAACAACCAAGCCTAAAAACTTTTCCTACCGCAGATAACAAAGCAGAAACTCTGGTACAATCATAAAATGTTAGGCTTGACTCTCTTGCCATATTTAATATCGCGTAACATTTTGCAACCAAGCTTTGCCGCAACGCATCCGGATCATCTTTCTTGATCGTCACGGTTTTGTTGCTACACTTTTTCCTGCAATGAGCCCTATCCCGAGGAATCAACCCACTATGTAATTCGATTGGATCTGCAACACTATCGATCTCTCGATCCTCTTGAATATCAACCACCTCACCAAGAAGCCTAGTCGCATAATCATTTTCACGAACCGAAGAAAGAAGATTTTGTATTCTCGGATCTTTTTCATCTTCTAGGTATTTTTTTAACCACTCTCTAAACGCATCATATCGCCCACCCAACATTTTGCGCAATTCAGATTTTGCAGCTTTCCGTTGCCTCTCAACCCAGACCCCAGAGTAAAAAGCCTTATTAACCTGTGCAGAAAAAGCATCCCAACAGACCTTGTCAACAGCAAAAGCTCCTGAGCCCGCAACCAACAAAATCAGGACAACATATCTTATAAAGCTTGGAATTTTCATTTCGGCCTCGTGATCTATTATTTTTTACGTTTATTTTTTTTGCTCATACTTTCAATCCCTTTAATAAATTCATTAATGAACGATGAAAAGCATGTACAGCGAGATTCGTGATATGCATCCAAAACAGAGTCTGCAAAATTCCCACCGGGGTCGATTCCACACCAATCGATTCTGCGATCATCTCCAACATTCCAGTTGCGACGAGACAAAGTTTTAAGCACTTTCATCACGCCACTTCTTGTAGCACCAGTCTTTAAAAAATCCATAAGGGTTGGCTCACCAATTGCTTTAGTAGATTCGTAAAGTTCTACAAGTTCATCTGGTGTTATAACATCACCAAAAGAATTTGGACTGGGTGGAAGCCCTTGCTTTGCCGCAGCAGAAGTACGAAGCATTCTGTGATCAACCACACTACTGCTGCACGGACTGCGAACTTCAATCGCTACAAATCCTTCGAGAAGTTTTTTGGAGTTATATCCATCGTTTAATTTTTCGTCCATTTCACCGCTCTCAATTGCGGGGAAAATATCCTGACTTCGCACGCCACCAACAATGTTGCAATATCGCGTCAACCGATCACAAAACAATTTGCCTTTTTCTCTTCCAAGCACTGTATAAATGTTGTCACGAGAAGTTTTCTGATCTCTTTTGAAGCATTTTCCAGGGCTCACAACACACCGATCAAACCAATTTCTAAAAGTCTCGGTGGCAACCGGAACCTTTATCGCAGGTGGCCGCTTCGGTTGCGGCGTAGAAAAAATATTGCACGGAAGTGCGAGAAAACACACAAGCGAAATTGATCGAATAGAAATCATTCTTTAATCCCATAAAATATTTTTGTTTTTCAATGTATCAAGCCTTTAAGTCGAATCTGCCCCATCGTTTTTTGCCACTCAATAGCTAGCGATTTTAATAGAAAGCAGCATGTACTCATAAAAAGTAACACCTGAATTCTTATACGAATCAAGTATAGACTTCGCCTCATCACCGGAAAAACCAACGTCGCCAAAATCTATGTCGTAATTTCCAAGTGGAACATGTTTATTCAAATCAGCCAAGCGCTGACAAGTGGCAACCACATGACACTTATGCATCGGAAAATCAAGAGGGAACCCAAAACCTCCCTTGTTAACTTTAAGGACATCCTGCTTGAAGTTGGCAATGGCACCCTTAGTGTCTAAGATGGGGGGATAGTTCTCAAGGTTACCCATTACCACCAACAAATAATCTAAAAAAGGAAGCTCTGACTCTAGATAGCAATCTACCATTCTCTTCGCCCAGTCTGAATCCGGACAAATCCCACAAAATTTTATATCTAGGCTACCAACCGGAAGAGATCTATTATGGTGCGCCAAAGTACTAAGTACATCAACCATAGTTGGCTTACCTCTAGAATCTAGATGTCGCACAGGACCGAAAAAACTCGTAACCTCATTCGGATTTAAAGCTCTCACAGACCCTTTGGGCTCTCTTGTAACTCTTGGCCTTGCAACCGCGGCTTCACGCACCTTCCTGTATGCAGGAAGAGGACTATCTTTTTTCGGAAAATCAACCCTATCATCGAGAAGATCTAAACAACTTTGTCCATCGGCTAGTTCCGCATCAATCCTACCATCACAGATTGCTGGCATAACATCCTGAATGCGCAGGCCTTCGAATTTTTCACAATATTTCTTTATCCGATCACGAAATGCCCTGCCTTGCTCATCGCCAAGAACCTTATCAATATTTTTACAAAAAGCTTTGCATTGACCGTCATTAAACTTTGCAGGGCTCACGATACATTCTACCCAATTTTTAAACATCCCCTCCTTCACAGGGAGTTTTATATTTTCAAGCGGCTTTGTTTTTTTGGGCGCAGAAAAAACATTGCACGAAATTGCGAAAAAACACACAAGCGAAATTGATCGAATAGAAATCATTTTTTAATCCTATAAAATATTTTTGTTTTTTGTATTCAAGCAATCGCTTCAAGCAATCGCTTCTGCTCGAGAAGCAAAGAATCTACGCAATGGAAAAAATGCTTCTCATCCTCTGGACCATGATAGATCGGAAAAGTTGTATTCCATTCTTTCTGTGCAAAATTATCATCGACAAATTTTGGTTCAAATTGAACCAAAATCGATTTACCAGGACTGAAATCCCCACTTGCTTTAAACTTAAGGCAACAACTTCCCTTCAATTTATCAATCCCATCGTCTAAATCGATTGCCATTTGCTGACCAGAAACAACATTGCTCACAAGAGCCGAAACCCCATCCCGAATTATCGATGCAACCGCACGCGTTACAAAACGATCTTCATGCAAAGAATCTACCGGTGATGAAAGTAAAAAATTTTCGAACAATGCGACGAAGGCTTCGATATCCCTTCTAACAACTGTCTCTTTTTTAGCTTTCTCCGATTTGAAAGCATCCGGGCTGATCACGCTTAGATCGTTTGGAACAAAGGTTCTGCTTGTTGAGCGACTGCTAGAATTTTGCGGGCTAACCGGTTCCTCAAATTCAATCCGGTCTTCAACAAGCCGTTTTAGTTTTTCTCGCCCTTTTAAATCTTCAACCTTAGAGCCTTTCACCGCCTTAAGATCTTTTTCCATCGACGACCAGTTGTATTGCGGAAAGCTCAAAATCCAATCCACAAAAACGTTAACCCCGTCTTTGCCAAAGTTATCCGCGAGATCAGCCTTCGCTTCCTTGCGAATTTTTTCTGTTTTTCCAAGACGAAACCTACGAACAATCCCAGGCAGTGAGCTCAATTTAACTTTTGCGTTACTTGGAATAACAACGCGAATCGGTCTTTGATTTTTTCCAGCACAAACATTAAATTGCGAAACAAAAAACATCGAAAGCGTGAGCATTAAAAATTTCTTTAACATGAAGTTCCTAAATTTTTAACGTAAAACTTGAAACGGCCTGCTCATATGCTTCTCTCAAACAATCATCAGTCAAAGGCTGCCCACTTTCAATTTTCTGTTTACGAACACCGACAAGCCTTTCGGAAAAAAGAACAAAGTTTGAAATCGTAAAAAATGACTGAACGTCACGCGGACCACGGTACAGCGGCCGCTCAGGATCCCACACATCATCAAATTCATCTTCAAATTTCACATTAATAGAATTTTCTTTGGTGTAATCCCCACTAGCCTTGAAGGCAAGCTCGAAGCTTTCCGCACGCCCATCGAATCTAATAACGGAAGTTTTTCCTGAAACTAACATCGATGCAAGCTCATCAATCCTATCAACAAGTTCCGCAATAACCATATATGTTACTGCGCCCCCTCCCGCTTGCGAAGAACGTGGCGTTGCCTCTGCAAAAAAATTTGCAAGGCACTCAATAAAATACTTCGCGTCTTTTGCAACAACCTTTTCTTTTCGATAACGCTCAGACCTGAAAGCATCCGGGCTTAGCGCACTTGGATCGCTTGGAACAAATGTCCTACTGGTAGAGCGATTTCCAGAGTTCAGTGGACTAGCTGTTTCCTCAAATTCTATACAGGCTTCAACAAGTTGTTTTAGCTTTTCTCGCCCGTTTAAATCTTCAACCTTAGAGCCTTTCACCGCCTTAAGATCATTCTCCATCGACGACCAGTTGTATTGCGGAAAGCTCAAAATCCAATCCACAAAAACTTTAACATCTACACCAAAACTACATACGAGATCAGCCTTCGCTTCCTTGCGAATTTTTTCTGTTTTCCCAAGACGAAATCTGCGAACAATCCCAGACAGTGAGCTTAATTTAACTTTTGCGTTACTTGGAATAACAACGCGAAGAGGCTTGTTGTTTTCTCTATTCCTTCCGGCATTCACATCGAAGGCGCAAAAAGAAATTGAAAACCAAATGAGAGATAAAATTTTAATTAACACAGCAAACCTTTATGAAACCTAATTAAAGTGGTTTCAAAGGTTTACATCGAAAACAAAATATCGTCAAACAATATTGAGAAAAACATTAAAAATTTATAAAGCTGCTACAGCTTGGAAATACAGTTTTGGGAACAATTACAAGTACAGCCATTTTTTACAGCGTTCTGCTTTCTAATTCCATCGTATGAAAAACGATAAAAATTGTCCTCTGAGAAAAAACTTTCAGCATCACCTGGGCCACGATACAGCGGAAGATTTGGAGAAAAGTTATAGCAACCGCACTCGCCACAAAAAGAAACTCGTATCGATTTTTCAGCGGAATAATCACCAGTCGCGCCAAGACAAAACACAAAAGTTCTGCCATCATCAACAGGATTTGGCATGGATACCCTTTTCACACCGCCTGAGACAAGCGCATTCGCAATTTCATCAACGAAATTAAACAAGTTCCGAGCTGCCGCACAATTCTCAGTCTCGAAATCCCCAGACAAATCGACAAAAAATTGCTCTAAACACTTGATAAAGAGCATTACGTCGTCACGGACGACAACTTTTCTTCTAGAAATCTCTTCTTTTCTTGCTCTATTAATTTTGACAGTTTCAAAATCAAGATAGTCAGGAACTTCTGGAATCCCAGTCGCACGATTTCCCGAATTCTGTGGACTAGCCTTTTCCTCGAATTCAATTTTGGCGAGAACAATTTGATGAAACTCTTCAACCGGATTATTCTCAGTGCTCATCGCCCAAAGTTCTTTTTTTATTTGCGACCAATTGTACTGTCCCAAACTCAAAATCCAATCTGTAAAAACTTTAGCGCCACGCTCTCCAAATGAATCAACAAGCTCTCTCTTTGCTCGTTTCTTTTCATTTACAAAGCCATTACAGAACTCACCAAGGATCGTGGACAGTGAACTCAGTATTATTTTTCCGTTACTTGAAGTTGAAATGCGCGATGGAGAATGGAACTTAGCCTTTCCCGCCCGAACTACATTATTAGGACCACTTCTTCCGGCATTCACACTGACGGAACAAAAAGAAATTGAAAAACAAATGAGAGATAAAACTTTAATTAACACAGCAAACCTTTATAAAAGCCGGTTAAAGTGGTTTCAAAGGCTTACATCGAAAACAAAATATCGTCAAACAACATTGAAAATTATAAAAAATTTACGAGAGAACTTGCTATGGATGTAGCCGGCCAGAAGCCCAAAGGGCGAAGAAAGCGAATTTTCATTGGATGTGTTGGTCCAGCCTACGCCATTTAATTATCGCCAAATTTTTTCGAAAAACGATGCAAATTCATGGATCCAGCCAACTGTTCAATCTTGACGGGCTATGGCGGGCAGCCTTCTTTATCTAAAAATCTTCTTAGAAAATACCACTACTGGCCGTTCCGGCCGAAGCCTTGTGCGAAGTAAGCGAATTTTCATTGAACGTACCGGTCCAGTCTTCGTCAAGACTTCGACGGACAGTCTTCTCATTTTGCGAACAATGTTTACTTAAAATTCCACCAAAAGCTGGCGTGCCGGTCGTAGCCCAAAGGGCGAAGACTGGCGGGGTTGACGGGACTCGAACCCGCGACCTTCCGCGTGACAGGCGGACGCTCTAACCAAACTGAGCTACAACCCCAAAGACGGTATGCTGCAGTCAAAATCTGACTTGCATACCCCGAAGGGAAAATGGCTCCCTGGGCGGGACTCGAACCTGCGACCTAACGATTAACAGTCGTGTGCTCTACCAACTGAGCTACCAGGGAACAAAAATTTCAAAATCCGTGCGGACTTATGGCTGTGCCGGCCGTAGCTCACTTTGTGAGCGAAGGCTGGTGGGCGAAACAGGATTCGAACCTGGGACCCCCTGCTTGTAAGGCAGGGGCTCTAACCAGCTGAGCTATTCGCCCCTACACGGACGACATACGAATAAATCGGTTCGACACCAACGATTCGCCGCCCACACAAACAAAAGGGTAGATAATTCCCCAATCTAAGTCAAAGGCTTTTTGCGCAACACAGGCAATTATAATAATTTATTACTCCTGCGACTCGTCGCCAGACCCTTTCTCCGGGCTAAGTGCAGCACAAGCAGTTGCAAAAAATTCATCAACTGACTTCGCTGCCAGCAAAATATGCCACCGGACAACAGCAGCAATTGCTCCCCCGGCTTGCCCAGTCCAAAAGCATCTTGTATCAACAAGCATCTTTATCATGTGTTTGAACGATATCCGGGCTTTATCAACTCCATCCGAGTCCTCTGGAAGAGCGCGCAGGGCATTGACTATCGCAAGCAATCGGCGCAAACGCGCAACTTCCTGCTCATCAAATTTTGCCATCGCAAAACTAGAAACCTTTGCCGCATCGTCCATAGTAACAGGAAACTTATTCTCGAGATATGAATCAGCAGCCTCGGTCGCTTGCGTAAACTTGTCCGAATTGAAACCAATATTGCGGGCGAATTTCATCAAAGGCCAATACGCAAAAGCCGCTTTGATCTCCTCATCCGAAGCACCTGCTTCCCCAAGCGCACGATATAATTTTTTAAAGGCCCTTGTGCCCGATGTCAAATCCCGAAGCACCATATAAGAACAAAAAAACATCACCGACGATGCAAGACCAAAACTTACTGGAATGCCCCATGGTACCGCAGTGCCTCTTTTTTTTGCGGATAGAACATATGCAGCAGATAAAGTGGCTATTCCCATAACCCCACAGAACAACGGTACATAAAAAACTTCTTTCACTGCTTTCGCCACAGAAATATTTTCAAGGTTTTCGCAACCCAAATGCATAAACCAAAGTTCTGCGAAATCGGCAAAATTGGAAACCAGCTTGTCACGCTGCTCAGTTTCAAGATCACTCCCCCAAGAAAACGGTAAAAACTTTTCCGTTGCACCTGAGCCAAAACCATCTGCCAAAATGTCAGGACTCAATGCATTGGACTCCGAATAAAGCCCGGAGCTCCCAGCACAAACACAGCACAGCAAAGCCGCTACCAGTCGCCTATTTACCATCTTCTCACTCCTTCCCAAAGAATCAATGCCGCATGCGATTTTATCACCGAGGACAAGAAAGTCCAGGAGGGAGCGGTACAAAACCGCATGTTTTCGGAAACCTTTCGTACAAATTTGATATCCACCGATCGCGTGGTACAATGTGGCCAATGGTAAGTTTAATCCTATCCGAATGGTTCACATGGCACGCGTAAGACGCAAAGTTCGTGAGGGCGAACTCCTGTACGGAGTCAACTCTATCGTCGAAGCACTAAAGGCAAAGCGTAGAAAACTCATTTCAATTTACGTCGCGGAAAACGCGGTTAAGCCATTTGATCGGGTTCGGAACCACCTTCCAAAACATGTCAAAAATGTTCAACGCGTCCCACGAAACATCATCGATCGCATGACTGGATCGAAGGAACACATGGGCGTCGCCGCGTGGTTCTCACCATTTCAATTCAAAAAAAACATGTTCGATCCAGCAAAGCACCCACAAATTTTATTCCTCGAGGGGATCCAAGATGTCCGCAACTTGGGAGCAATCCTAAGATCTGCACACTGCACCGGCATCACAGGCGTAGTCCTTTCACAGTCAAATGCCGCACCACTCAATGCTGCCGCAATAAAATCTTCGGCTGGTCTTTGCGAACATTTGGATGTTCACATTGCACCGACCTCAGCTTCCGCAATCCACAATATCAGGGCGGCCGGCTACCATCTCTACATGGCCATGCTCGGCAACCATGCCAATGCGGCCGAAGTCGACTTTTGCCCTCCTGCATGTCTCGTTATTGGCAATGAAGCACAGGGTATCGATAAAAACCTCTCATCATCCGGCACTAAAATTACACTTCCCCAGATAAACCCGGATGTTTCTTACAATGCCTCCGTCGCCGCAGGGATTCTCATGTTCTTGATGACAAGCAAGTCAAGACAGAACACAAAGTAGAACGCGAATATTTCTTACAATGAGCGCCGAGAATTAGGAAAAACATTGTGACTTTCTAATGAGGTGTTGCATCGCCGCGATTTCTTGTTCTAACGTCTCAGAAGCGTTGGCATGGTTCAATAAACGTTTTGCGTGGCACAAACATGAAAATCGGCAATTTGAAAGATAAAATAAAGGTCTTGGCGTGGCGCCGGATCGGCCTAAAAATTATGATCGTCCCGGCAACAATTGCCACCATCATGGGCACAATTCTTTACATCGTTCCATCAACAGTCAAGGTTGCAGGACATGTAAAAAACACTTTGTTCCAACATTTTCCCGAAGCAAAAATTTCTTACTCCATTGAATGCCTTTTTTGTGAAAAAACAAAAAATCAAATCGAAGCGTACATACAAAATCAGCATATAAAAAAAGGTGACGGGGATGAAACTCCAGAAGGGCTCAGTGAAGCAAACGAAAAGATGCGTGAAAAATTTCCAATCATCGAGGGAATCCTAAGCAGTATTTATCCAAGTGGAGAAGTCCATCTGAGAATCCGTTGTTCCACTCCCATGATTCTGGTCAACAGAAAATATGTCGTCGATCGCGGCGGAAAAGTTTTTGATCCAAGTGAATTTTCAGAATTCCCACTTGGCGCACTAAAACAAGTCGCAATCGAAAATTTCGAGAAGGACAATTATCCAAAAGTGTTGGACCAACTCGTAAGAAGAACTCCAGAGTCAATCTGGCAAAACTACATCGTTCAGTACGAAGCACCATGGAAAATCCACTGCGTCCCCAAAGATCCAGAACTTCGGTACATGGTTAGATGTGACGACGAAACTTTGAATGATATAAAGAAGTGGGAAACGCTAGAACGAGCTTACGACAACGCACAAAAAAACATCTCCAAAGAAAAACGCAAACTTGCTCGTGTCGTTCTGGACATTCGATTCGAAAATCAAATTGTAATCAACACCCAATAAAAACCGGGGGAGGGAGTTATGGCTTCAATTTTAGGAGGGAAGATCCTAAGTGCGATAGACATTGGCACAACAAAAATATGCGTGCTGGTGGCACAAATTTCTAAAAACGGAAGTATGGAGATCATCGGATTTGGACAACACCCATCGTATGGCCTCAAGAAGGGAGTCGTCTCTAATATTTCGTCGGCGGTTAACTCAATAAAAAAAGCATTGGCAAAGGCTGAAAAGTCTGCCGGCTTTGCAATCAAGACCGCAGTCGTTGGAATATCTGGAAGCCATATCCAATCAATAAACTCGTCAGGAGTTGTTCCAATAAAATATCGCGAGGTAAGTCAAAACGACATCGACCGCGTGATTGAAGCAGCACGTGCAGTTCCTATTCCAGAAGATCGTGAGATTCTCCACGTCATTCCGCAATACTTTCGCGTTGACGGAGAAGACCGAATCGAAGATTCTCTTGGAATGCACGGTGTAAGACTGGAGTCGCAGGTTCACATTGTCACTGGATCTGTCTCATCTGCACAAAACATCATCAAGGCATGTGAACTCGCGGGCGTAAGCCCGACGGACATCGTCCTCGAACAGATCGCATCAGCGGAAGCCGTGCTCTCATCATCAGAACGCGAACTTGGAGTTGGGATCCTCGATATCGGGGGCGGAACATCCGACTTTGCGATTTACAAAAGCGGCAAAATTATGCACTCAAAAGTTTTCCCAATCGCCGGAAACCACTTCACCAATGATCTCGCGATTGGACTTTCCATTCCCGTCGCACACGCAGAAGATGCTAAGAAAAAGTTCGGCTTCGTTGTTGAAGAAAAATATCTCGAGTACGGCAAATCAGAAATGAAATTCAAAGACGAAGACGGGAACAACAAAAAGATCGACATCTACAAAATGTATGAAATTCTCAATCCGCGAGCAACGGAAGTTTACGAATTTGTCATCGACGACATCCTCGCCTGCTACCTCATGCCAATGCTGCAAGCGGGACTAGTTCTTACCGGAGGAGGATCACTTCTCAACGGGATGAAAGAGCTTGCAATACAGGAGCTTGGCCTTTCCACAAGAGTGGGAATTCCTAGAAGTATTCAAGACGACAATCAATCGTCAATTATTCCAGACATGCTCAAAAGCCCAATTTACTCGACCGCGTATGGTACTTTACTTTACGCTGCACGAGGTGGAGACAAGGCCTTTGAGGGGGATCGCGACAAAACACGCTTCTCAAGAATATTCAAAAAGATGAAGAGCTGGCTGTATGATTTCCTCTGAGTTTAGGCAAAAAAACTGACTTTACGGTCAGCAAATTTAGAAGGAATATCATGATTGATTTAGTTGTAGAAGAAGAAAAAGTCGGCATCTACGGGGCAAGAATTAAAGTTCTTGGCATCGGCGGTGCTGGAGGCAACGCTGTCAATAGCATGATCACTGGCCAAGAATGTTCTCGCGTCGACTTCATCGTTAGCAACACAGACGCACAAGCGCTTGAGCTTTCGTCCGCAGCAACAAAAATTCAGATCGGGCAAAAGATTACAAAGGGACTTGGCGCAGGATCAAATCCAGAAGTTGGACGCCGCGCCGCGGAAGAAGATCTCGAGCCAGTCATCCAGAGCATTGAAGGCGCGGACATACTTTTCCTCACCGGTGGACTCGGTGGCGGAACAGGCTCCGGCGCACTTCCAGTCGTTGCGCAGGCTGCGCGAGACAAAGGAATCCTAACGGTCGCGATCGTAACAAAGCCATTCTCATTTGAAGGCAAGCGCCGCTCCGACTACGCTGAAGAAGCGGTTGAAAACCTCAAGGCTGCAGTCGATACACTTATCGTCGTTCCAAACCAAAAGCTTATCGAGATCGTAGATCCAAAAATCTCCATGCTCGATGCTTTCGGAATGTCCAACGACATCTTGTCGCAAGCCATCCACGGCATAAGCGATATCGTGCAAAGACCAGGATTGATCAACGTTGACTTCGCAGATATCCGGTCGGTCATGAAGGACATGGGAATGGCCATCATGGGAACAGGCAGAAGATCGGGCGAGGAGCGCGCTTCACAAGCAGCACTTGATGCGATCAGTTCTCCACTGCTTGAAAATGTAAACATCGAAGGCGCACGTGGTGTGCTCGTCAACATCACAGGGAATACAGACCTTGGGTTACACGAAATTCATCAAGCCGCTGGAGTTATTCACGATCTCGTTTCTGAAGATGCAAACATCATCCTTGGCTCCGTCATCAACCCCGAACTCGGGGAAGACATCATGGTCACGGTTATTGCCACTGGCTTCGAACCTCGAGTTGAAACAACAAGGATCCCACACATCCACGTCGCACCACAAATCAAACCAACAGCAGAGCCAGTCATAGAGCGAGCTCCTGAGCCAATGCCAGAATACCAAGCAAAATCTTATGGCGAAGAAGAAAAAAAATACGAGCCAGCCCCTGAGCCAGAACCAGAACCAGAAATAGAAGAAGAGCCAACACCAGAGCCAGAAATTCTTCCAGAAGAAAAATCTGAAGAAGAACCAGAGCGGCCAGACGATTCAACTCCGCTCAAACCAGAAAAGCCAAAAATCGACATGGATGATCTCGACACTCCAACGTTTTTAAGAAAGCAGGCCGAACGAGAAAACCCATCGTCGTAAACGATGTTAAGCGCACATCCGGAACTTGTCGTTTATTTCGGAGACAAAGGCGACCAACTTATTAACTACGACCCAAAGGTCGTGGCATCACAACTTTTTGCAAAGCTAGATTTGCTTAAACAAAAATTTGGGGTTGGTCGCCTCGTCCTCCTTGATCAGGTTCACGGAACATGTGCACACGTCATTTCAAAAAGCGAAACTCAAAAGTATTTTTCAAAACAAGGCGACATCCTTGTCACCAATGTCCGTGACACCGCGCTTGGAATCATGACCGCCGACTGCCTACCAGTAATGTTGTATGACCCTGTGCGGCGCGTCATTGCGGCTGTCCACGCTGGATGGAAGGGCTCAATCTCCGGAGTCACCACCGCCGCGGTCAAACTTTTGAAAAGCAAATTCCACTCTCGTGCGGAAGATCTCAAAGTTTTTCTTGGGCCATGCGCTTGCGTATGCTGCTATGAAGTCAGTAAAGATTTTATGCAAGTTCTGGAGTCATGGAAATCAATTCGAATCTTCGTAAGCCCCCGCCGGTACTTCTTTAACCACCCTTTGTACGTCACAGAGAAACTGGTAAGCGAAGGGATTCTGCTAGAATCAATCAAAACCAACACGAACCACTGCACAATCTGCGATTCAAACTTTCACTCTCACCGCCGCTCCCGCGGCTCCCCAGATCGACAAATTTCTGTTATCTTCTTGAGGTGATAAAGCCCATTCTATGGGCAAAAACGTTTGCCAGAATCTGAGAAACTGGTACACTACTGACGATTGGACTCTCCATGTGTTTTGCATGAGACCCGACGTTGTTGAAAATATGTTTAACCCTTTAACCCCCCGAACTCCGTGCATTCGAATGGCATTCTGCCGTTGCACGCGTATGATCGGGATTCGGAGATTTCCTGAATGAACCGAAAAGCTCTAGATAACATCCGCCGCGCTGCGGATTACAATCAATCTCTCTTAGACGAGAATCTCACAGAAGATACAGCAGTAACTTCAGAACTTAGTGAACTCTATGAAGAGACCGCCGGCAAATTTAAAGTCGGAACAGTCGTTGTTGGAAAAGTTTTAGCCAAAACTGATGATGGCGCCTTGGTCGGCATCGACTACAAATCTGACGGACTCGTTCCAAAATACGAATTCACTGAACCAGAATTTATAAAAATTAAAGCCGATGATGAAATAGAAGTTCTCCTCGACCGTCTTGAAGACGAAAACGGATGCGTCATCCTCTCCTACCAAAAAGCCAAATCTCTTAGGGCTTGGGATAGAATTATCGACCTTGCTGAAAAAGATGAACCTGTTCAAGGTGTCGTCCTTCACAAAGTCAAGGGCGGACTCAGTGTGGATGTTGGCATCCCCGCTTTCCTTCCTGGCTCACAAGTTGATATTCAACGCGTTAACAACTTCGACCAATTCGTTGGCCAAGAAATTACGTGCCGAATTCTCAAAGTTAACAAGCGTCGCGGAAACATTATTGTTTCGAGACGTAAGTACCTTGAAGAAATCCGTTCAGTTGAAAAAGAAAAAGCTCTCACGACACTTCAAGAAAATATGGTCGTTGAGGGTATCGTCAAGAACATTACAAACTACGGAGCGTTCGTTGATGTTGGAGGCATAGATGGTCTACTCCACATTACCGACATGTCATGGGGCCGGATTGGCCACCCAAGTGAGCTCATCAAAATTGGCGACAAAATACCAGTTAAAATAATTTCTTTCGACAAAGACCACGAGAAGATATCACTTGGCATGAAGCAATTAGAATCCAACCCTTGGGATGCAATCGAGGGTAAAGTTGAAATTGGTTCGAAGCTCAAAGGTAAAATTACCAGCATCACCGATTACGGTCTCTTCGTTGAGATTGCAAAAGGTGTTGAAGGGCTCGTCCACATTTCAGAAATATCATGGACCGAACGAATCCACACACTTTCAAAACACTTCAATGTTGGCGACGACGTTAGCGTTATCGTAGTTGCACTCGACAGAAACAACAGAAGAATGTCACTAAGTGTCAAACAACTTGAAGCAGATCCTTGGAAAGTCGTATTCGACAAGTACAGTGTTGGCGACCGAGTCAAAGGTGTCATCAACAACATTACGGACTTCGGAATCTTCGTTCAGTTGCATGATGGTGTTGATGGACTTGTTCACGTCTCTGACATTTCATGGACAGAACACGTAGCACACCCTTCTGATCATTACAAAAAAGGCGAAGAGATCGAAGTAACGGTCCTCGCAATTGATCAGGACAACAAACGAATTTCTCTCGGAATCAAACAGCTTGACCGTGATCCATGGGAAACCGTGGAAGATGATTTCCAGGTTGGAAAAAATTACAAAGGAACCGTTTCCAAAATTACAGGATTCGGAGCCTTCGTTAAATTTCCAAACGGAATCGAAGGACTTGCACACGTTTCTGAGTTATCAAATAAAGAAATCAGCAACGTCGAAGAATTCATCAAGGTTGGTGAAGATCGCGAATTTAAAATCATCAAGTCTGACAAGAGAGATCGCAAGCTTGGCTTGAGTCTTCGAGCAGTTGAAGAGCCAGAAGACACTGAACGTGCAATGAAGCAAAACACCCAAAGACGTCCACGCCAAGACGGCCCACCACGCAGAGGCGGCTCTGACGACAATGGCAGCCGTAACGGTCGCAGTGGCGGAAACAACAACGGTGGTGGCGGCTCAGGCTTCGGCAATCGTGGCGGCGGCTCAGGCTTTAACCGCGGTGGTGGCAGCTCCGGCTTCTCCGAGACAACTCCGCTTAAGGGTTCGTTGCAACAAGCACTTGAAGAACACTTGAAGTCCGACGACGGTGACGACAAAAAAGAAGACAAGGACTAAGCATGTGCATGACCGAACGTACATACGGAATGATCAAACCAGATGCAGTTGCTGACAAAGTAACCGGCAAGATCATCACAATGATCGAAGAAGCTGACTTTGAAATTGTTGCCATGAAAAAAACCACGTTCTCAAAAGCAGAGGCCGCGGCTTTTTATGATGTACACAAAGAAAAACCGTTCTTCGACGAACTTGTAACATTCTTAACATCTGGACCGGTCATCGCACTCGTACTTGAGTGCGACGGTGCAATTGCAAAGTGGCGTGAACTTATGGGTGCCTTAAAACCTGAAGACCAGGCAGATGGAACCATAAGAAAACTATACGCAAAGAACATTGGAGAGAACGCCGTTCACGGATCGGATGCTCCAGAAACTGCAAAGCGAGAAATCGCGCAAATATTCCCATGCTTGTCATGTGGATGCTGCTGCGAATAATCGCCTGTAGTTAACAAGTTAAAGAGGTCTCTGGATTTTTTTCCAGAGACCTCTTTTTTCATTTCCACAAAACCAAAATCAACTCAATCTTTTTCACATCAACAATTTCTCGTTGACTTTAAAATCAATCGGCGCTTAACTGTGCGCAGTAAAAACAGCTGTTCGCGTTCGACATTTTCGTAAAACATTCTTTTCGGGAGACAACAATGTGTTTCAAAAAAATTATTAGCAAGGCAATTTTGGTATTTCTAATGACCGCAGGGGTGGCATATGCAAAAGTTGAAAAGACTTTCGCTATGATCAAGCCCGATGCAGTTAAAACAAAAGTCGCGGGAAAAATTATCAGCATGATCGAAGAGAATGACTTTGAAATTACCGCAATCAAAAAGATGACTTTCACAAAAAGCGATGCGGAAACTTTCTACAGTGTTCACAAAGGCAAACCATTCTTCGACGGACTTGTTGAGTTCATGACATCGGGCCCAATTTTCGCAATAGCACTTGAGCGCGACAATGCCATTGCCGAATGGCGCAAGCTCATGGGTGCAACAAACCACCTGGAAGCAGCTGAAGGAACCGTAAGAAAACTATACGCAACCAGCATTCGTCACAATGCGGTTCACGGATCGGACGCCGAAGAAACCGCCAAGGAGGAGCTCAAACAAATATTTCCAGATCTGTAACAACACGCCAAAATATTTTGCATCTAAAAACATTCAGATCATAAATCGGGAAGGATTATGATAAACAAAACACTTGCAACAAAATTAACATTGTTCGCCGCAATTGCTGTTTGTGGCACTGTCCACGCGGGGAACACAGAATCAACTTCACCAAAAAGTCCCGGAAGTCCATTCCATGGACCAGCACGCCCACCAACTCCACCATCAGTATCACTCCGAACTGGAAATCAACATATCGCAAAACAAATCCAAACCGCATATAGCGAGCTTGGAGAAAAACACTGTGCAGTTCTTGAAGAGTTGAGAGAAGCCGCCAGAATAAATGAATTACCTAGGCCAGTACCACGCGGAGCCCCATGGTTCCCACCAAATATTATCCCAGAAGAGTTGCGTGACTTTTGGGAAATGGAAACAACAACTGAAACCGGCCACGGAAGTCCTCGAGAGTGTCTTCCATTCAGAATGCAAAGTGTTTTCAAGTGGATGAATGAAAGATTTGTTGAAAAATTTCAAGGAAAAACCGCTGCAATTTTATCCGAGAACACCTTGGACATCGATGAAATGCGCGGATATAAGACAACAAAAATTATGGAACATCTCGGCATGAACACGATTATCATGTTGGCGCACGTTATAAAGCCACGAAAAATTAGAGAAAAATGTGATGGAATGCCGCCAGACTTTTTATTTGATGCTGCGCTACACCTTCCTGGCCCAGGGTGCAAAGAAATAATCGCAGGCGGACATCGCAATGCAACTTCAGACAAAATCCAAGAGGCATACGACAGCTTGGGCGCTGCGCACAAAGCAATGATCGAATTTGTGTGTAAGTGCAAAGTTGAACATGGAAATCCGCAATGGTGGAATCGCGTTGGAAAAGTAAATTTTAAAACTGCAGGCGCAACCGCTCGCAATGCACTTGGAATTGAAAGTACTGCAGAGGTCGATGCCAGTTTTTCATTCTCATTTATAGAAAATTCATTTCTGAATTCATTTAAAAAACATGTGGAAAAAGTTCTAGGGATTGAATGCATAAATATTACAAAAGAAGTGGCGCTTTCAATTGCAAGAGGATTGCAGTTCAATACGATGCTCGTCTTTTTGCGCACAATTCCATTCACAAACATTCGCCCATCGATGCACGAATTGTGGGTAGAAGAATGCAAACAGCGCTACCCAGAAATTGTAGTTGGTGAAGGCGGACACCCCTTTAACCACTTCGGATACGACAAAGCAGCGCTACATCTACCAGGGCCAACATCTTAAGGAATTAATCTTTAATCTTTCGGGGCTGCGTAGAGCGGCCCCTTTTTTTATTCAAATCTTTTTCTCCTGCATTCGAAATCCCTGAACTGTTGCCCTGTCCCGCCCAACTGAGTTATAAACCACTTGGTGGGCGAGTGTTCTCTAGGGGGGGATAGTCATGAGAATAATTCTTGCAACGGTACTTTGTTGCGCGGTTGTATTTTCGAACGTACATGCAGACATGCTCATCATGGTCACCGATCCATGCGAAAGCGAAAAATGGGACGACCTTGCGTACGTCGCATCATACTCGTTGCATGAACCAACGATCGCTGTACACCACATCAAAAACTACGAAGTCGAAGAAACCATCGGAACTGCCATTAAAATTTTCGACGAATTATCACAACTTGATCAAGAAGATTCAGTCCTGTTTGTTGGAGTCGGAATTGGAAATGTTTGCATCAATCTTGTTTCACACATAATCGACCGATTCAAAAATTTCTCAGTAATGCCGCGTGAATCAGACATAAGCAGGGAAGCGCCAAATACAACAGAACAAATGGCCTCTTCCCTGCAACCATTTTTTGACTGCAATGTACAAAACGTTTGCCAACAACTTATTAAACTATTATCGCACCCTAGATTGCGAATAAATATTGATGCATATCGGGATGTGGAATACAAATGCATACAAATTGGCCCGCCCACTGCGAAGCGCGGAATCGCCCCTTGTGAAAATATTTTGTCCGAAATACTTGTTTTCGGAACACAATCTCAATATCCAGAACACCTAGAACCGTTCGGAAAATTCTACACAGGAGATCACCCAAAAATTTGGCATACACTTGTATCTTTTTACGACGAAAAAACCAAGATCGAAAAACCTGCTCCATATGCCATGCTTATGCACCACAAAGCGCTAATGATGGGAATGAAAGCAATAAGAAAAGAACTTATTGAACAATGCAACGCAATGATCAATCGGATAACTTTGCAAAGACCAGTCAAATCAAAAGGACATCCCGCACCCCCAACACGTGAAAAAAATCAAGAACCGGATTTGCGCGCAGCATGCATAAAACACCAAGCAAGCAAATTGCCGCGAAAAGGACTTCCGCCGCGACATCCACAGAAAAAAGAAGGAAAAAAAATGTCCTGCTTCCCATTCTGTTGGCTCTTATTTTGTTCTTGAAAAAATCACGCAAAAACATTTGAACCGTTGCCTTTTTTCCGCGCCGAAAGCTATAAACCACTTGGCGGGTGAATGTTTTCTCGGGGGGGAGAAGGTCATGAGGGCAATTCTATCTGCAGCAATTTTTGCAGCAATTATTTTTTCCAACGCATACGCAAACACACTTGTGATGGTTGCAGATCCAGATGAACACGAGTGGGCACAAGCCGACGGAAAATTCGGGCGAGTAATTTCACGTCAACTTTATTCTCCAAAAACGATTCCTATTTGCCCTTTGGATAACACCTTCCAGCAAATAATTCACACCGCAGGACATTTAGTTAGAGAATTATCAAAATTACCACCAGAAGAGCCTGTCCTCATGATCGGCAACGGCTTTGGAAATGTATGCATCAACATTGCCACGTACATTATCCACATCTTAAAAAAAATAGAATCGATGAGGGCAAATGAAGCGTGGCACACAAAAGTTTCCATGCTCGAAATCATTGCAAATAAAATCGCACCACTTTTCAAATCAAACAGCAAGGAAGCGGTTCTATTTTATATGATAAGACAATCACTCATAGACGCAACACTGCCATCTTCACTTGGCCTGTGGACTGATCATTCTAGACCTCATATCTATCTCGATGCTTTTGAAAATCCAAACTACATATGCTACCAACTCGCCCCACCAATAAACCCTGACGGGTTGATCCCATGTGAAAGTATCGTCGACAGAACCATCGTGTTCAGCACAAACGACAAACTTCCTGATCGGCTAAACAACTTCAACCGATTTTATGACGTTACAAGTGAAAAAATACAGCAGACCCTCGTCTCATACTTCGACCAAGAAACTAAATTTTTTCGCAGCCTTCCATACTCCCTCTTAACACACCCAACCATGGCATCACGCATCCCAGCTCTACGCAGCCAAATCAGAAGGCTTGCGCACATACAAAGAATCATAAATACAACCTTGTGCCAATATCCGCTAGCGAAGAAATGCAGGCACTCGTCTACTCCAGTCCACTCACACTTCCAGCACTACACTGCAAGCCTGGTGAAATCATGTACAATGCTGCAGGGTTTCGACGTAGACCCGAAAGAACTCACCAAAGAGGGCCGCACAAAACAATGCCTGGAAGCAAAAAAGGTCATAAATCAGTCATTTTGCTATTAAACGCCATCAGGATTTGCGGAAGCAAATGATCGTGTTATGCTGGCCCACAAGTTGTTTTGTCGTCCAAAGGAATTGCATAATGCGACTGATTAAGTTGCTAGCCATTCTTATTTTCGTACTTGCTCCAGCAAGTTCAGAAGGGGTTGTGATCCTCGTGCATGGGACATGGTCTCGAGCACTTCCATGGTACAAACAAGGCGGGGGATTTTTTTCCGAAGTAACAACCGAAGCCGCAAAGACTGGTCAACACGTCGCATCGTTTGAATGGTCGGGGCTCAACAACCATATCGCACGCGTACGCGGAGCACGGGACCTAGCTTGTAAGATTCTCGAGTACCCGTTCAATGAGGAAGTGACTCTTATTGGACATAGCCACGGCGGAAACCTCATCAACCTCACAACAATTTTTTTGTACAACCCGCTCGCTCACATGAAAAGTGAGGAAGAACAGAAGGAATTTTTCCACGGGCTCGCAAAAAAACTTCTCAACATCTCATCTCCAATTCTTCAAAAAGCTGCAACGCCAGTCGAGCAGTTGATCGTTGATGAAATGCGCGAAGCATGCGAAACAGTCCATGAAGCATATGCAAAATTAACAGGGGAAAAAATTCAACCCAAAACAAAAAGAAACAAAACAATCAAAGCAATTACAGATGTCGCAATTGAAAAAATCGGTTCCGCTGCAGACTCTTTCGTACAAACAATCACGATGCTTTTTCCGCTCAGCAACTTGGTCATCGAACACGAACTTATGGATGCAGTCGAACGCGAAAATGCACAAAGCTCTCAAAGTGCAGAAAATTTACCTGCACCAATCCCAACAGAAGAAAAAGAAAATCCAAACTCTAACCAGACACAAAAGAAAATCAAATCCGTGTTTTTACTTGGCACCCCTGTAGACTCTCGTGACTACCACCCAGACATGAATGTCGCGCAACATGTTTTTGCACTTTATTCAAAACACGACATCATTCAACCAGTGATAGGACTTTACGACCGCGTGTATCCAGAACACGAACGAATCACAAACATGCAAGTTTTCGTAGAACAAAAAAACGGCAAGCAACAGCAGCCAGGCCATCTTGGCTTACATCGCTCGTTTATCGGCACCCACATTTTGAGCATTCCAAAGATTATCACGGGAAAATTTGGCTCGCTGGAAAACAACCACAACTTGCAGATAAAATTTTTCGAAGGCACAGACAAAGCCCCAGAAATTACAAACCCGAACTAAGCGGAAAAAACGACTTTCATTCCAAAAGAAAATCTTGTATAACTTTTGAAACTGCCGCACTCAGCTGCTCTGGGGAAAACATGGTTTTCATGCGCACATTCGTGATCTTAGTCACGCTCTTGCCGGTTTATACAGGCACAAATTTAAAATCGATTGCAGTAATCACCGTGAATGACGCAATCTCCGCCGGAAATGACTGGCATATCTATCCGAAAGCACCAAAAACCAACGCGAAAAAAGAGGAAAAAACAGAAGAAGAGAGAATAGAAGAAAAAATAATGGCAGAAGAAGAGAGAATAGCAAAAGAGGAAAATATAAAAGTTGTTCCATTCCACTGGAACGGGGGGCTAATCCCAACAAAAATTGTGGATGCTGCGGGAAATCTCGCGAAGCTCATGGTGGAAACGATGATGGACAACGAAACCGTCGTTGTAACATTGCGATTTGGGGGCGTCCTCGCAAACATTGCAAGCCGCCTGATTCACGAATCGTTATTTCTCGCGGATGTACCAATCGACTTCAGAGATACCATGGCACAAGTATTCGTAGAAATTTTGACAGGAGAAGTGAAAGATTTTTTTGAACAACAGCAAAGCTCTCCCCGCATCAGCGAAACTGATACCGATATAATCCGAGGCTCTATCGCTAAAAAACTAAAAGAAACGGAATTTAACGCAACAAAAATTTTGAACAATCACGGAATCAGCAACCAACAAAAACACATTGTCGCAATGTTTCAATTCACACCACCACTTGTTGAAAATGTTTTGCTTCCATCTTCCCACGTCATCGAACAAATATACATTCTCGCTCCAAAGACATACGAAATCCGCTCACTGCGAGAATACCAGAGATTCTACAACACCCCACAAAAAAGCATTCATCAGCTGGATTTATTCACACGCGCTTCAGAAAAAGCCGAATGACAAAATCCTGAATACGCAGAACTGCCAACGGCAGGTATGACCACATTTAATGTAATTCGGAAACTTTTAAAAATGATGCCCATGATCCATAAAAATCCACTCAATGGCCAACGAGTTGCAGCAGCATTTACAAATCCTTTAGACGCAACACCATTTGTCGGAAGGCTCTCGCCGTTGCCTGATCACAATCCAACCAATGCGCAAACAATTGGCAATAATGCTAGGGGGCAGAGACAAGTTCTTGTGCGTTGCAGACCTTAGAAGAATCTTCGCCTCCAGGATGCTGACAAAACTCATCGAGAATTCCGTTCACAAATCTGTATGAATCTTTTTCTGCAAAAGCTTTTGCAAGTTCGATCGCTTCGTTAATTGCCACCGTCTTTGGAGTGTCTGAGTGAAGGATTTCCCAGAGAGCAATTCTTAAAACAAGCAGCGTACAGACTCCGATCCTTTCGAACATCCAATTTTTAGCAAGCGGCCGAATGTGATCGTCAAGCTCCTCACGAAGATTGATTGCACCCTGCGCAAGTTTCATTGCAAAACAGCTGTCATCAAAATAAATATCAAATCCATCTCGAAGACCCGCAGCAATTTCTTTCAACTCAACTTTGTGCTCATAGTTTTCAGAGATGTACAAAAGGTGAAATGCTAGCGAGCGCAATTCACGCTGGCTAGATGGATTCTCTGAAAAGCGACCATCGCCAAATTCGGAATTTAATTCTGCAAGCTCAGCAGCCTCTTTTAAGGCCGTGGCAGCATTTAATTCTGCAAGCTCAGCAGCCTCTTTTAAGGCCGTAGCGAGATTTAATTCTGCAAGCTCTGCAGCAGCTTTTAAGGCAACACTTGGATCTAATTCTTCCGACTCAACTGCGTCTTTCAGAACGACATTCGAATCTTGTTCCGCAAGATCAGTTGCATCGATTAAAACTACTTTAGAATCTTGTTCTACAAGCTCAGTAGTATCTTTTAAAACCACGCTCGAATCTTGTTCCGTAAAATCGGCTGCATCCGTCAAAACCGCACCGGTCTCGCACGCGATCTCTTTATTTTTATCAAACTCGTTCAATGTAGCCTCCATCACGTGTATCAACTTTTATAATTTCACCTTCGTTGATGAAAAGAGGAACCTGAACAGTCAAACCAGTTTCAAGCTTCGCCAGCTTAGAACCACCTTGTGCGGTGTTGCCCTTCACGCCAGGAACAGTTTCAACAACCTTAAGTTCCATAAACGTTGGAGCTTCAATAGAAATTGGTTTTCCTTCAAACGAAAGAACAGTATAAATAATTCCTTCCTTGAGATACTTCCCGACTTGCGAAAGTTGTGATTCATCAAAACTTTCCTGCTCGAAAGACTCTTGGTCCATGAAGTGACAAAGATCATCGTCGCAATAGAGATACTGCATCGGTTTTTGATCTAGATCTGGAGCTTCGAATTTTTCCCCTGAGCGGAAAGTCTCGTCAAGAATATTTGCGGTACGAAGATTGCGCAATTTTGTTCGAACAAACGCGCCGCCCTTGCCTGGCTTCACATGTGCAAAATCGACAATTATCCAAGGGTCTCCTCGGAACAAAATCCTCACACCCTTTCTAAAGTCACTCGTTGCAATCATGTCAAACCCCTATTAAGGTACTTTTTCCCCGTATAGCCGCAAATCTGGATAAGAATAAGATGCCAGCCGCAAAAAAGCAAATAGGGCACACTTGGCGGACTTTTTCAACTGAAAGCTGCGCTTTTACACGCGCCCACGAAAAGCAATCTCTTTAACCGGCTTCCGCTGCGCCCGACCAGACGGCTTGAACTCCGGAGCCCCAACCGCGATCATAACTTCTATGTCGTAGGCACTCGATAGCCCAGTGGCAACACGCAAGTTGCGCTTGTCGCAGCCACCCATTACACATAATGCAAGGCCAAGTTCCGACGCCTGCAACGCCATATTTTGAACCGCTGCACCAACATCAAAAACTGCGTATGGATTTTTTTCAACTTCATCGCCAATGACAAACTCTTGATGCGAGGCAACAACCACAAGCATTCCTGCATCCTTTGCCCATCGCTGATTTGCCGGAACAACACACTCGAAAAATTGATTCCACCCGTCATCTTCACGAAGAACATAAACAAATTGCCATGGCTGTGCATTGTGCGCCGAAGCAGCAAGTCCCGCCGCCTCGAATAATATATTTATTTTTTCTTCTGGAATAATTTCTCCGGACATGCGTCGGATTGACGAACGATCCTTAATCAAATCTGCAACCATCTCATAATCCCAGGCTATTAAATTTCATAACATCCCATGATACAAGTTGAGCCGAATTGTGTAACTAAAGTTGGTTTTTTGCAAAAAATTAATCTTTTTTGTTCTGATTTGCACAGGACTTCTTTCATTGCTAGCGTTACCTGGTTCTCCGTGGTTCTAAACTTCGGGGACACAGCAATGATCTCCCACAACCACGTAAATAAGGGTGGGCCTTTGTGCCCCCCTTATTTCATATCTGACAGGGACAAATCTGTCCGGAGGAAAGATATATTTTTGTAAGGTCTGTACAAAAGCCATATTTTTTGCGATTTTTTCACTGTGCAATTGTTGAGAGATTTATGCATGTGAAAAATTTCATAGGGAGGAAGGAAGCGTTGCGTAGGCACAGAATTTATGTCGCCTCAACAAAGTTGAAAAATATGTTCACCAATGTTAAGAAATAAATGAAGGAAAAATTATGAAACGTATTATTGCTCCAATGGTCGCTATCGCGATGTTCGCAGGAATGGGCTATGCAGGCGGAGACGATGCACCAAAGGCAGAAAAAACCCCTTGGGCACCTGAGTGGAGACATCACAGTGTTGACACCCTCGGAGCTTTTACAACTCTCGCACTTCTCACACTCAAGGACAATAGCTGGAAATTTGACAAGGGTCTTGTCGACGCATTGAAGGGTCGATTCTCCAACGTTCCAAAAACAGCGACAACACTTGGCCTGATGGCAGGAACATGGTTCGCCTTAGAACTCCTACAAAACAAAATCGCTAGATCTGGCTGGAAAGTCTACCCTCACACATGGGAAGACACCAAGGCACTTGTCAGTGGTGAAAATAAAGCAGCAACGTGGAAGACACTTGGAAAATCATTTGTTGTTCCTTACGGTAAAGCACCAAAGCCACCGAAGGAAAAAGATCCAGTAGATCCACCAAAAGAAAAAGATGTACCGAAACCTGAAGCCGAACAAAAAGACACAGCTGCGCCAGCACCAGCACCAGCAACAGAAGAAAGCAGCAAATAAAAATCTCGGCATTGGTAACTGAAGTGAACTTCTAGTAAGTTTTACTTCGTTAAAAAAGAGCTCGGAGCTAAACTCCCGGGCTCTTTTTTTATTTCTTCTGCAAGCAAAGTTTTCTCCCATTTTTTTAAAGCCTTCACAATAAAAAAAACACTGATACTATTGGGCCAACGCGAACACAATCATTTCACAAAGTGGGGAAAGACTCATGAAACGCATCGTAACAAATATTGCTGTTGTCGCATTGGCTGCAGGAAGTATATCCGCAGGAAATTTCTACGAAGAAATGGAACAGTTCAGGACAAAAGAAAAGCAAATCTATGAAAATTGGAACAAAAAGCTTTGGGAACAAGTAGGCAACGCAGAAACATATAAGCTCGACGATTGGTTTTTTGGGGAAACTTTGAAAGCAAAGCGATCAATTTTTTCTCCGGAAAACTACAAGCAATTGATGAGAATAGAAAAAGAAGAACGACAGACCAAGTTTGAAAAGACAATATTAGAAGAATCACAAAAAGCAGCAAACGGAATTATAAATTCAGAGTCTAGGAAAAAAGAGACTCAAAAGTTGAAAGCAAAAAAGGGAAGAATCAAAGAAGTCTTTAAAACAGCTTTGGAAGAAATAAAAAATTGCGAAAATGTGGAAGATCTTCTGGAGAAGGTCTTCCACATTCTGCTAATGGAACGGGAAGCAACCGGCTGCCAACATCTCGATCTGGCCAGAAGATACATATATAACATAAAACTTGCCATGAGCCTGGAAGAAGGAGACGATGCAAAACTTGCTTTTGCTAAAAAAGAAGCAGACGAATTAATTACTGATAAAATCGAGCTAAACATCCGGATCATCGATGCAACGCTTGAAATCGTTGCAGACTAACAATCCAAGATAGTACCTTGTGCCCCAGCAGTGTTACCATTGCTGGGGTTTATTTTATCATGAAAAAATTTACTACCTTCGTAGCCACAATATTTTTGTTGTCCCATGGAACATGCGCAGCAGAAGGAATCGCACGGCAGGCAATTTTTCCAGTCGGGTTTATCGTTATTGGAATGATTTTTGACTTCATGCAATCGAAGCAGAAAAATCCGCTGTTAAAACGGGAGGCTGAGGATCTTAGAAAATTCTTTGAATCCCAAAGCTATGACCAAATCGATGAGGCGCTGCAAAAATATTCATGGGCACAAGAGTTGGCAAACGAAATTGAAACTACTGCTACATCCAAAGGACTCGACAAAATAGCAACACTCAAAGAAGCCAAGGGCGACGACTTCCGCTCGTACCAATCAAAACGCACAGGAACTAGGGGCTTCACACGCAACCTCAAGAAGATTTGCACCGACACCGTGGATTCAGTTGCACACCGCAATGGCAAGACCATAAAAAATTTATTTGACCACCACTTCAATAAATTTGTACTACTTGCCACATTTGCACTAGCCGTAGGAATCTATGCGAAAAAGCATCATCGCACTCAAAGTTTAAAACCCCTTTAAAAACCAACTCGTTCATTATTGCAATTGCCCGAAAACATTGTAGCCTTGGTAGCATCAAACTTGGGACCCTAGAACCATCTGGAGCGCTGAGACCGCACACAATCTGACAAGCAACTGAATAATTTAATAACCAGATATTTTTTAAAAGGAACGAAGATGAAATTTATTTCGGCAATCCTCGCACTCGCCTTGTGCAGCACGATAAGTTATGGACAAGAATTTGATCAAGAAGAATTGAAAGCCAAATACCAAGAAGCATTAAAAGTTGCCAGTGAAATTTCACCTTCCCAGCACGCTCACCTCTTGGGAGCATTTGAACTAATCCGTGTTTCAAAGATTAACACAGACGAACTCAATCGCATCGCCGACCACAATTTCATGGCCAAACTCGATCGCGTCGGTCTTCTAACGACTATTCCACAACAACCCATAATACAACCCGCAATCCAACTTGCAATCCAACTTTACACTATCGCCTCTGGAATAACTGTATCAATTATATTAAAAGCAAAATCCCTCTTGAACAAAGCACAACAAATAGATTTCGAAGACAAACAAGCGACTTTAGACTTCTTGAAAATGTTAGCCAACAATTGGGATACATATAAAAAAAAGAGCAAGGCTGAGCAGATGGGGATAGAAAGATCTCTAACGATCATAAAAGAATTGATTACCTGCCATAAGAATGATTCTTCCCTTGTAGAAGCCAAATGTTGGTTCGATGCCAAATCTAAAGAAATAAAACAGCTTAAAGAAACATCAAAGAACTTGATTGACACTTTGGTAAGCTTGCAACACACACTTATAGGTCTATCCAAAAACTAGTAGGCGAAAAATATGAAAATCATTTACGCAATCCTCGCACTCGCTTTATGCGGATCACTTAATGCTGGATACGCTGAAGACAACGGACACATTTACAAGAGAGCAATCGAAAGAGCCAGGCATTACTTGGAACTCGATGAAGGCGCAGAAGTCGGATACGACGAGCTATCTGCCGCCGATAAAATCATAAAGCACATGTGTGACGACATAAACAAAAAAAATCGAATTTCGCCCCAAAGAAACCTTGAAGAATACAGTGATTATCAAAATTTGTTGGGAGAACGAGTAGACATCAACGTCGCTATGGCCGTTTTACGAACTATTGAATCCGAGCTGGAGTACAAACAAATTAGGCAAAGAGTTGAATGGGTGACAGAAAAGACCCGTGAAGAAAGCAAGCAAAGAATAGAAGAGAGTGAACAGAGACATAAAGAAACCGAATGGATAAGGAAAGAAACAAACGAGCTGATTGAAGAAAGAACCAGGCTAGTGAGGGAAGAAACTAATGATTTTTGTCAATCCAACAGAAATGCCGAAGAATTCTGCTGCACAATCCTTTAGCCCACAATGCAATTACCACTCGAGATATTTTTGACATAAAAATCCCTGGGAAACAAGCACATCCATTGCTAATTTTGAAATCAAATATTTTTTGATGCAAGGAAAAAAGATGAAACTTATTGCCGCAATCCTCGCACTCGCTTTGTGCAACACCGCAAGTTATGCAACATTTGACCAAGTCGAGTTCCCCGACGAAGAAGCCCTTCCGATTTTCGTTAAGTATCACCCAAATCAAAAAGATAAAAAAGGTGTTTCTTCATTAGACATGTTGGCACTTGAAGGAGTCATACGCTGGGAACTATGCGAATGTTACCTTCGAGGCCATGAAATTGAAAGATTTGGAGAATTACTTCATGACTACATCGTGGCTGCGGAAAAGAAAATTGGATTAGCAAGCACCGCAATGATACAGGATATACAACAACATTTGGGGAATAAATGAAACTTATTACAACAATCCTCGCACTCGCTTTGTGCGAAGAATCAATGCGCACCTTAAGTTAATTTATCTAACGTGAGAATTCGGGCAATTCTTTCCGCAACGCACTCGAAATCTTTTTCGACAAAACCTCGTGTCGTCATTGCTGGTGTTCCAATGCGAATTCCGCTTGGGTTCATTGGACTTGAAGAATCGAATGGAATGACATTGCGGTTCACGATAATTCCGTGTTGCTCAAGTTTTTTCTCCGCCTCTT
>JABIAA010000051.1 GCA_018656485.1 bacterium
AAAAGACCCTCCAAAACCCTCGGCCCGCGACGGTCGCACAAATAAATGAGATTTCCTAAGTAGCGCGGGGACTTCCTCATGTTTAATTGTTCCTAGAAAAGTAACCTGTTTTTCAACATCCAAATCCTTAACTAACTTGCGCAAATCAGCCTCCAGTGGACCCTGGCCCGCAATGTCCAAGTGCGCCCCAGAATGTTTTTTGGCCACCAGGGCAAAGCCGCGAATCAGCGTATCAATACCGTTACGTGGAATAAGCGTTGAAGTGGTACATAACCGCACACTTCCTGCATCCATATTTTTTTCTTGTTTGGACGGGGAGAATTTTTCAGTATCAACACCGTTTGGCACAATTTCAGATTTAAGACCAGGCACCATAGCTAGACTGCGCCCCTCGGAGTAAGTGCTTACACAAGCAATCACGTCTGCGCCACGCAGTGCTTTTTTTGCTAGTGGTTTCAGCACATTTTGCATTACTTGATTCACAAATCTTGGAAGCAATGGAATTTGCAGCACAAGTTCTTCAATATAAGCCAAAGGGTTTTGCACTGTTAAATAGTGAGGAAGACCAGTTTTTTTACAAATTTTTGTTCCAGCCAATCCCTGCGGAAAAACCTGCTTCGAATGAACCAAGTCAATCTCGGGATGAGTTTTTAAAAATTTCAGAACTTCCCTTCGTGCTGCCTTAGCAAAAATAAAACTACGCAAATTCTTAATCGCCGGATATTTAACCGGATAAACCTTCACATTTTCAAAAGGGAACAAGCATTTACATGAGTCGTCTGCGCCTACAAATAAGTGCAAATTATGGCCGCGCCGAAGCAGCTCCCGGATCACTTCGACAATGTGAATCTCGGCGCCCCCCAAATCATTGGGATCAAGTTCCCCAACAACATGCACGATGTTTAGTTTTTTGTTCATTAGTAATAGCGATAAATAAGACGCGCCATAAGCCGCAGCAAAGGTCGCGGAGCATATTTTAACACATTCACGATTTTTTTCTGAGCCTGACTTTCTGGTCCAGCTTTTTCGGTTGATAATCTGTAAATAGGATAAGGTTCACCGCCCCAGCGCGCTTTGAAAAAAGCGTGCGACGTCCCTGGCACTGTGCTCCCAAAATCCACCCATTTAAGCTCAGGATTTTCCGCCGCATAACGAATCGCTGCCGCATACGCTAAATTATTAGCCCCGGTTTTAGACCCTTTTTTAGTCGACGCATTACTCCAAACATAAAGAGTATCCTCATATTCAATTCCCACCACTCCAGCCAGAACTTTTCCCTCCAGTCGCGCCTCAAAAACATGCGCCAATCCGTCTAAGTTTTTGAAAAACTTTTTCGGCAGCGGCAACGCTTGCAGGCGCAACATAGTTTTCATGTAAATCGGATAATACTTATCAATCCCAACCTCAAGCGAAACCTTCTCCGCCTTTACTCCCAGTCGCTCCGCCTTATTAAGCATGTTGCGTGTTTTTTGGTGAATTACTTTCATTTTTAAATCCTCATAGCTCATCTTTGTTTCCATGCGGTAACTTTCAAACGGCGTGTCTAAATGCCAGCCGTCAGGCGAAGTAGGCGGCTCTTGATCTGTGAAAATCGTCACCTGACCCAAGTTCTTCGCCTCCGCAAGTAACGCCGCAAAACATTCATCGGTCTTATAAGTTGGTCCCGCGTAATCTGCCAGTGGTACTGATACAAATCTTTTCCTACTCCCAAATCCTTGTTGAATTAGTGGCAATGTTCCGCCTTCTTTTTTAATTAAAACTAATTTAAATCCAAAACTCTTTTCCAAAACATCACTCCATTTTTTTGTCCTAAAAACACTCATAAAAAATATTAAATAACTTATCTACATCCTTTTTACTGTAGGTAGATTTAATGGGCAAATTAATCACTGATTTTGCAAGAAGCTCGGCGTTTGGAAAACCTTTGGCCGGAGCATTAGACCACAGCCGATCCGCAAATACACCCTTTCGCCGCAGTTTAAGCAAAACCTCATCCCTCTTACTTGCCAGCTCTGGCTTAAGTCTCAAGTTAAATCGGAAATAAGAAGGCTCTGCCCCTTTCGGTCCCTGCTGCGGAATAACAAATTTTTCATCCATTTTTTCTAAATACCATTTCGTTACTTTTTGACGTCCCTCCACTTCTTCTTCCAGCGTTGAGAAAGATCGCGCAAATAATTTATTTCCCATTTTAGAACATCGACGTGGTTCATTTAGTTCCGGAATTTCTCCTCCAGCCAGTCCTGTTTGTCGTCGCCATAAATTTAAGGCTGCTCCTACCCCTCG
>JABIAA010000052.1 GCA_018656485.1 bacterium
AATTTACCAGCAAAGGAAGTTTTGCCGCTTCCGTTCACACCAACCAAAAGTAAAATTTTAGGATCGTTAAAATCGTTTTTGTTTCCAGCAAGAAGATCTTCTAAAATCAAAGCGAATTCTGATTTGACAGCTTCGGCATCACCAAGGCAGCCAGCATCGGCACATCGCTTTTTAAGAGCCTCAAGAATTTCCCGCGTCTTCACCGCACCGGTATCGGCAGTCAGCAAAACTTTTCTGAGCTCTTGCCAAAACTGTTCGTCGATTTTCCCCCGCGAGAAAATTGAGGAAACACCTTTGATAATCGAACGATACGTGTTAGTAATTTTTTCTTTGAGAAATCCGAACATGATTACAGGAAACCTTTTTTATTGTACTTTGAATCCGCGGTTTTCTATTTCCTCGGACAACTGACAAGAACCAGACCTCATGATTTTTCCATCGCACATCACATGCACTCGATCCGGCTCAAGGAATTTAAGCATTCTGTGGTAGTGGGTTATGACCATAAGCGACATGTTTGAATTTTTTTCTTTAAGTCGTTTTAGTGCGGCGCACACCTCCCTAAGCGCGTCGACATCAAGACCAGAATCTAATTCGTCGAGAATCGCCAGCTTAGGTTCAAGGATCGCGAGTTGCAACATTTCAATTTTTTTCTTTTCCCCACCGGAAGCTCCAACGTTCAGTGATCGCTCGAGAAAGCTTACATCCAAGCCAACAAGCTCGCACTTTTCAAAAACAAGTTCTCTGAACTTTCTTGGTGAAAGTCGCGCGTCACCACGATGGGTACTGTGAATTTGAAAAAGGAAGTCCATCAACGGCAAACCGTCAACTTCGTGTGGATTTTGGAAAGCAAGGAAAATTCCACGACGGGATCTCTCATGGATCGGCAGCTGTAAAACGTCTTCACCATCCAGCTCGATCGTCCCGCTCAAAACTCGATACTCTGGATTTCCCATGATGACGTGCGCAAGGCTGCTTTTTCCCGCACCGTTCGGGCCCATGACAACGGCAATTTCGCCCGGTGCAACAGTCAACGATGCCCCGCTGAGAACCGTCTTGCCCTCAACCGAAACGTGTAATTTTTTAATTTCGAGAATTGCTTTGGCTGTCACCATTCCTAAAACCCCACTAGAAGCCCGCTTTCATCCAACCGTGAGGGGAAGTTAACACAGAAATTATTAAAACAAAAGAAGGCCCGTATGAACGGGCCTATTCGACGATTTTAAAGAGGTGGGGCACTCGACCTCACAGCGGAAACAAAGTCCCGCAATTGTTTCGAAAGGTGAACACCCTCCACCATTTTTTACCGGATCTTATCTCCGGCAGCGTTTACCCTTTTTGCACTTGCACTTCTTGGTGCATTTTTTGGTCTTGCATTTGCACTCGTCATCGGAGCTCATGCCACGACCGATCAGCGCACCAAGGATACCACCAGTGACACCACCGATAGCCGCACCCTTAGCATCACCTGCGACAGCACCAACACCGGCGCCAACCCCGGCACCAACTAGGGCACCACCAGCAGTTGCGTTATCCTTTTTACCAGAACCGCAACCACAAAGCATCATGGTCACGATGGCCAGGACGACACCAATGGCAAAAATATTGCGATGCGAATTTTTTCGAATATCCACGGAAACCTCCATTTCCCTATTTCAAAGATACACAACGCTTCCCAAGGCATTAGTGTAATTTTACAGAATTCTCGTGACACATTGCAATATTCTACCCCTCTGCCTGAATTTCAAGTGCGTTTTTTTGCGAAAAACAATTGTTTTTTATTTGGGAAGAGCTAAACTACCCACAAAACTGACGTATTTTACACCCTCAGAACATTGGATTCTAAATGAAAAACATGAAATATTCTGTAACAAAAAAAATCTCGTTCGCCGCTTTTGTTTTTGCACTAGCATGTTCTGGAACCCAACTATTCGCTGACGGAGACGATAATCAAGAAATCAGCATAGAGGTTGTGGTACAAGAACTTCGCAATTTTCTGTACAATCCTAGCAACCTGGTTGGAATTCAATGCCAAACGCTCCGGCCACTTTTGGACAAGATCAACCTCCAAGTTGGATGCTACAATCACCCAGGCTCGCTTCAATCCGCACTCGATAAACACGGAATAGAACTAGAACCCGAAGAAACAAAAAAAAGGGTTGTTGCAAAGTTATTCGACCTTCACAAGCAGATCCAAATAGAGATTGTTGTGCAAGAACTTCGCGACTTCATGTGCAATCCTAGCCACCAGGTTGGAATTCCATGCCGAACACTTTGGCCACTTTTGGACAAGATCAACCTCGAAATTGGATGCTACCGTTACCCGAGCTCGCTTCAATCCGCACTCGATAAACACGGAATAGAACTAGAACCCGAAGAAACAAAA
>JABIAA010000053.1 GCA_018656485.1 bacterium
AGTGCTGACGCGGAAAGCGCAGCACGCTGCCGTTCGACACGATACCAAGTTGTTGAGAAACGGGCAAGCGAAATATTGAATTAATTTTTGTGCGAAGACGAATTCTAGTTTGATCTCGTTTTTTTACAGATGAAAGCCAGCTTGGTAGATATTTTTCCCGGCAAGAAATGAAGGCTGAGCCTTCACCCGTCAGCCACAAGCAAGCTTGGGCTTGGCCCTACCAACTTGACACTTGAAAAATAACTTCTTCTGTTGCAACTCAGTTAAACAGGCGGGATCACGTCCGCGATTCCAACCAGCCTTCGCGCGAGGCTTCGGCCGGCGCGGCCGGTGGTTCACCGTATTACACAAACTAGAAATTAGGCAGTGAATTTTTCCGCGTAACAAATTTTTACAATTTCGATTAGGCAGAACTTTTATTGCTGAAGAAAAAGATTGAGAACTTGACGCGTTTGTGCCGTGTGCGAGGCTAATAAAGCCATGCCGGGCAGGCTGAGCCCTGCACCCGCGGTCCGAGTTTTCTACATTCGAAAAACAAATTTTCTAAAGCAAAATAATTTTCCAAGGGGAGTTCTACCCTGTTCTCGATGTTCACAGGTTTTAGCAAGCCAAATCTTCTAGAGATGAAAGCCAGCTTGGTAGATATTTTTTCCAGCAAGAAAATGCCAGTGAAGGTGCATGATTTGTTGCCCGGCTTCTTTGCCGTTGTTTACAATGATGTTGAATGCTCCAGGTGCAAAAATTCTTTTGTTGAGTTCCCAAACAGCCATCCACATTTCTAGAGGCAATTGTGGATCAGCAGATTCAACATCCGCCATTGTCATGTAATGTTTTTTGGGAAGAATTAATTTATGCACTGGTGCAGTTGGATGAACATTGTCGATTGCCAAAACCAAATCGGATTCGAAATGCACCTTGGCAGGCAACTCGCCTGCAGCGATTTTGCAAAAAATACATTCTTGAGATGACATGGAAACCTCGAAAAATCTTTGAAAGGTTTGGTGCCGGAGATCGGACTCGAACCGAGCAGGCTGAGCCCTGCACCACACAGCCAACACCTTCTGCATTGTGAGACAAATTTTCTTTTACACAACAAATTTCCAAAGGGCGTCTCTTCCTCTTCATGTTGTTCAGAGGATATGGAAACCTAAAAAATCTTTGAAAATTTTGGTGCCGGAGATCGGACTCGAACCGATACGATGTCACCATCGCGGGATTTTGAGTCCCGTGCGTCTACCAAGTTCCGCCACTCCGGCATGGCTTTATTAGCCTAGCACAAGGCACATTTGCGTCAAGCTTGCTTGGGGAAACACGACGAACAACGTGAGCCGGGAGTGACTCCTCATGTGTTTTAATTTACAAACCGGTTATTGATTTTGTCGTTGTTTGGGTTGCCTGCGCGGTGAAGCTGAAAGCTTCAGATTGGCATTATGATTTTTTTGATGTATTCCCACAGTGATTTTAGCCATGGCTTTGGTTGTACGGTGCGAGGTGGTGGTGGGGTGGTTTTGAATCTGTTGTATGTTCGGATTTTGTATTCGAGGTCGAGGATTGCGGTGTGTGTTGATTTTAGGTAGTGGTCGAACGTGCGGAGCTTTCGAATCGGAACATCGAAGTCGTAGAATTGCCGCAGGAGTTCCATGTGATCTTTGAGTAACATGTGTTGTTGTTCAAGGTCTTCAGCGATTGCTTCCATCTCGCCATCGACGACGGTGTTTGGTCGAGGAGAGTGTGGACTGATCATCGAATATTTTTCCATTGCGATCACGAGTGGCGCGAGGTCAAAAGTCGGGCATCCATCGTCGGCGTCGATCCACTTTGGAACTTCGGTGTAAGTTTTTTCAGATTCCCAGAATCGCAAAAAGTTTGGGATGCTCATCGTCAGCATTGCAACTGCGATTGCGGATCCAACAACAAGAAATGCGGCAAAGAATTTTCTGGAAAGTAATTTTTCTTTGACGCTGTGCTTTTCGTCGGGGGCCCGTGGCTCGGGCACATTTCCTACGTTTTTAGGCATTTCTCACCAAAATTTGCAATTTATTACAAAACCCCCATTCTTATTTCTGATTGTAACACGATGCGGGGTGTTGGTGCAATGAAGCCTTCAGCATGGAAACTCCATTTGTGCGTGTTTTGATCAGAAAATTATACAGAAAAAAGCCCCTTTTCCATTACAATGGATTATCTGGGGGTCGGATAAGCTCAAAAATGCGAGAAAAAATGGAAAAGAAAATTCTTCAACATCGAACTTTTTACTTCATCACGACGGCGCTTGCTGGGGCCGTTGCTGCGGTTTTGGCGTGCGGGATCCTTTCATATGTTTCCATTGCGACGGCCATGGGCCCGTGGATCTCGCCGACGATCATTCTTGTGTTCGGCGCAATCTTCGGTGCGGTTGGGGTTTCGATAGCCGTGTCGGACCACACCCTGGTTCGCATCCAGGCGATGGGGGAGTTGGGGGGATTGGTTGCAACTGGTGTTGGCTTCACGCTTCCAATGTTGTATTTCTTGGATGAAAAACTTTTTGCAGATTTTATTTCAAACCCAGTAACTTTTTGTTCGTCGATTGCTGTCCTTGTTCTTGTTGCGGGAATGGTTGGGACTTGGCTTGGGAAAGCTTTTTCTCCGTACATGATCAATAGGTCGGTGCTTCCGTTTCCGGTAAGCGAATTAGTTTTCGGAACGATAAAGTCTCGTCACAAAGATGGAATGTCGGGTTCATTGTTTAAGGGCCTTGGGTTTACGGCGGCATTTTGTTTTTTGCGTGATGGTTTAAAAAGTAGCTTTGTAAAAATTCCAGCACTGTTCGGTGTTCGCGAATTTTTGGTTGCTCCAAGTATTTTGGGGAAGGGTCTTCCGATTCAACTTTCTCCAATGATGTGGGCGATTGGTGCACTTGTAGGAGTGCGATCGGTTGTTCCGCTTCTGGTTGGATCACTTTCACGTGACCTCATTGTTTCGCCGTTGAACAGCCATGGGTCGTATTTGCCGTTCCAGCTGTTTGCACCGAATTCATACGAAGGTTTTCTTAGCGCATTTTGTTGTGGTCTTATTCTCACAGATCTTTTGCTTTGTGCCATTGGGATAATTCGCGGATGTAAATTCGGTGGATGCCTGACGACGAATTTCAGTGTGTGGGGTCTGCTCGGTAGCATTGCTGTGCACGTGAAGCGGATTGCAAAAAGATCGATGCGTGCAACAGGGAAAGAAGTCATTGTTCCAGTTTTGATTGTGTGTTCAACGGTTGGACTTTTTACGCACTTTGGATTTCCGTTGCTTGCTCAAGCGGCCATCATGGTCATGGGAATTGTTGCGGCATACCAAGTTACGATTTTGTCTGCGGAGATTGGCCTTGTTACATTTGGTCGGTTTATCACGCTAATGATTTTACCGATGATAGTTTTCTTCAATCTAAGTTACATGCAGTTCACGATCATGTGCGTGTTTTCTGCAATCGCGTTTGCGGCGGCAGTGAATCTTGTGTTTCAACACAGGGTTGCACGCAAGCTTCAAATCGAGCCGCATCGTATGAATCGGTATCAGATTATTGCACTTGTTGCGGTTGCAGCAACGTTGGGCTTTTTCCTTTGGATGTTGTTCAATAACTTACAAATTGGTTCCGCAGAATTTTTTGCACAACGAGGAAGAGCGCGTTCATTTTTGATCAAGTCGTTTGATTTTAACTGGATTCCAGTTGCTTGTGGTCTTGCCTACGGATTGATTCTTCGATGGTTCAAAATGAGCCCAGCAATGGTCTTTGGCGGATTGCTTATGCCGAACAGTTTGGTAATCGCGTTAACACTTGGTGCTACCGCAAGCGATGTCTTTAAGCGACTTGGAATTCGCGCAAACAACGCAATGTTGTCTGGAGTATTTGCAAGCGAATCAATATGGATGATATTTTCACTGGTGCTTAGATTTTTCTAGAAAACGGAAATCATACAGAATGTTTATAAAATGAAGAAGAGCCGTAGATAAATTTCCACGGCTCTTCTTCTGATTTTTGTTCTTTTGCAACAGTCAAATTTTTATGACTTAAGTTCTATTTCTAGAACCTTTAGTTACATCGAGGCTTTGTTTTATTGCGTCTCGTTGCTCATGTATTTTAATTAGCTTATTTTTTTGCTTCAGAAGTTCTTGGAATTCTTCCTTTTTGTTTCCGTTGCAAAATACACAACGGTATGGATCCTTAAGATTTTTGCTACAATATTTTTTGCTCGGACAACCGTTGATTTCTAAGGCGCATTTAATCGGGTTTTGTTTGCCCTTAAGCACTTTTTCCTTAAGATATCCGTGTCCGTTAAAAACGGCAGTAAGGCGCTGATAAGCGTTATATTGTTCCTCATCGGTTTGATCATCAAGGTTCTTATGAGGTGGACTTGCATTTATATAGAGTTCTATATATTTTTCTTCTTCTGTTTGTGCGGAACTATCTAGTTGAGATAGTTCTTTTTGTAATTTGCTGATTTTTTCTTTTACATCGATTGGAAGGTTTATTTCTTTACTGTCTACAGTTTGTCTGTGGACATTGTGGGCTGTTATTGCAACACAAAGCCAAGCAAGTGCTGACATAACCTTCCGCTTTTTGTTTCCATCAAATGCGATTGTTTTGCCAAGTCCTTGGATTATGTGATGTGGAAGTAGCCCTTTTAGTGCGCCAATAATTTTTTTGTCTGGTGCTGCAGCGGATTCATCAATTATTGAGCGGACAATTGCGGTTATTCCGATTGTGATCAAAGGAGCTGTAATGCCCGCTTTGGCAATATTGTCAGAGTTGGTTTTTGCGAAATCAGAGATACATGTAGGGATTGTTAAAGCATGTAGCCCGCAGTTTGTGAAGCCCAATCCAAGGCTAAGAATGAGAGTTGATATTTTTTTCATGGTTTTTCTTTGAAATACAGTGGGTTTTTAATATACAAGCTAAACGATACCAATGGTCTCTAGAATTGGAAAGTGGGGTTGGAACAACCGGTTAAAAATAGGCATTTTCTGGTTTTGGGGGCTTTTGCGTACCGAAATCATGCAGAATGTTTATAAAATGAAGAAGAGCCGCAGATAAATTTCCACGGCTCTTCTGACATTTTAATTATTTTTCTGACCTGTGTTGAGGTTACTTTTTTGGAGCAGCCTTTTTGCGAGTTGTTTTTTTAGCTGTTGGCTGAGGCGGATTGCACTTTGGACAGCTTGGTCCATTGGCTCCGTTGTACGCGGAAACCATGAATCCGTTCTTGCACTCAGGGCATGCCTGATCAATGACGTCACCGAAAATTGTGAAGCGGCATTTTGGATATCCCGAACATCCCCAGAACGAACCTTTTTGCCATTTTCGTTTGATGATGTCCTTGCCGCATGATGGGCATGGGTGTCCAAGTTTTTCTTGTGGAATGTATTTGCATTCTGGATAGCCGGAGCACGCGGTAAATGGGCCAAATCGTCCCATGCGTTTGACGAGTTCTTTGTTGCATTGCGGGCAGTTGCCTAGCTCTTCAGAACTTTCTACTTCGCCACCGGCGACTTGATCGACGATTTGGATTTCGCCTTTTTCGTCGCGTTCAAAATTCTTTGTGACTTTGCAATCTGGGAATCCCGAACATCCGAGGAACTCTCCACTTTTCCCGAATCGTACGAGTAGTTCTTTGCCACACTCTGGGCACTTGATATCTGTTTTCACTGCGGCCTTTCCTTTTGCCATTCCCCCGAATGCTTCTAAATCTTTACTAAACTTTTCATAAAAACCGAGCAGGACTTTGTCGCGGTCGACTTCTCCTGCTGCAATTTTGTCTAAATATTCTTCCATCTTTGCGGTGAATTGTACATTAATAATGTCAGGAAAATGTTTCACAAGAAGACTACTTACTGTTCTACCAAGCTCTGTTGGCGAAAATCTTTTTTTGTCTATTTCGATGTAGCTGCGTTTTTGAATTGTTGAAATCGTTGCCGCGTACGTACTTGGTCGACCAATCCCTTTGCTTTCCAAATCCTTAACAAGGCTTGCTTCGGAGTAGCGTGGAGGTGGTTGTGTGAAGTGCTGTTTAGAATCGGTTTTCCCGAGATCAAGTGCTTTATCTTTGGCGATTGATTTTGGAATTGTATCTTTAGCATCTTCCTTGTCGTCAGACGGTGCATAAACTTTTAAGAACCCGTCAAAGACTAGGGTTGAGCCGGTTGCTTTAAAAATAAAGTCACCGCCGCTAACGAGTACTTGCCGTTGAAAGTATTTTGCAGGAGTCATCTGTGATGCGAGGAATCGACGCCAAATAAGTTTGTAAAGTTTTGCGACATCGCGGTCTGCATAGATGTCCACAACCTCCGGAGAGATTGTAACCTTGACCGGCCGAATTGCTTCGTGAGCGTCTTGCGCGCCTTTTTTTGAGTACGTGTTTGCAGCCGATGGGACGTAATCTTTTCCGAGTTTTTCTTTCAAAAATTCTCTGGACTCTTTGAGCGCAGTGTCAGAAATTCGTAGTGAGTCAGTACGCATGTAGGTGATCAAAGCTTCTGGCTTGTTTTTGTCCTGTAGTGGGATTCCTTCGTAGAGCTGCTGCGCGAGTGTCATTGTTTTGCTGACGGAGAATCCAAGTTTATTGTGTGCATCCTGTTGCAACGTACTTGTCATGAAAGGTGGCATTGCGCGCTTAAGCCGTTCTCGTTCTGTGAGCGAGTCGACGACGTACGATTCTTTTTTTACAGCCTCAAGGGCTGTATCCGCAGTCTCTTTATCTTTGATGTCAGCTTTTTTGTTTTTTATCTTGTACAGCTCTGAGTCGAGTGTTCCGTCTTCCGTTTTGAAAAGTGCGTGTATTGACCACGACTCTTCAGGTTTGAAACTAACAATCTCTTCTTCGCGATTGCATACAAGAAGCAGGGCGACCGACTGGACGCGTCCGGCAGATAGGCCCTTGGTAATTTTTTTCCAAAGAATTGGTGAGACTTCGTAGCCCACCCATCGATCGAGTACCCGCCGCGCTTGTTGAGCGTTGACTTTATGCTTGTCGATTTTGCCCTTGTTTTGGATTGCTTCGGTTATTGCGGGGCGCGTGATCTCATTAAATGTGATGCGATAAATTTTCTTGTCGTCTCCTGAAATTTTTTCAATTTCTTTGGCAATGTGCCATGAGATAACCTCTCCTTCCCTGTCCGGGTCAGAGGCGAGATAGATTTCTTGAGCGTGGCTGGCTTGTTTGCAGATGTCGGTGATGACTTTTTGCTTCCCTTGGATTGGGACATATTCGAGGACGACTGTTTTATTTTCATTGTCGACTTGTACACCAAGGGTTTTTGTTGGGAGGTCGGTGGTATGGCCAAATGTTGAAGTGACCTGGAAATCTGGTCCCAGAAACTTCGAAATCGTTTTTATTTTCGCCGGTGATTCGACGATCAGTAGGTTCTTACCTCTTGGCCGGTACGATGGTTTGTCTGCCATCCCATGACTCCCCCATTTATCTTGGCGCTAGCCGTTGCCAAACTTACCGTGGACTGGCAATTTCACCATTTAGTTCCACATTTGTCAATCTGCGCCCGTCTCGAGAATCCGTGTCTACCAACGACACTACACTAGTAAATGTCTATATGTCAAACAATTAGGCCCCTCGGGGAATGGGAGGCTCCTCCAGTAGGGGGCTTTCATTTGCTGTCACCCCTAGGGGGTGTAGCGTAATTTTACATGATAAATTTTTGCGGCTTGAATGTTAATTTGTTGTACCACCTTGAGGGTTAATTTTTTGTTGCTTGAATATTCGCTTTTTTTGGGGCATTCTCCTCAAATACAAAAAATTTACTCTAAGGAGAGTTGTGATGTTTCTTAGAGCAACTTTGTTTTTTGTTTTGAGCGTGGCATCGATGTGTGCAACACCCTCTAAAGTTTCCGGAATCGAGGAATGGAAAAGGATGATCGACCGTGATCGAGCCGTTACCGTTCACAACGAGGAAGAAGCAGCAGAGTTTTTTGGCCTTCTTGAATCGGATGAAGATTTTAGAAAATATGCTGGGGGGGTTGTTGACACATTTGTGGTCTTAAGCAACTCGGAGGGAAGTCTTCTGAAAAGAATTCCCAAATCAATCCAATACCTATGGTTACTTAAGGATTTTAGAATTTTCGAAAGTGATATCGAGCGATTACCAAATGAAATCGGCGAGCTTGTGATGCTCGAAAGGATTACTATTTACAACAGTAGTAAGCTTTGGAGTTTGCCTGAAACAGTTGGAAACCTTGTTAATCTAACGGTTTTGAATTTCTGTTGTGAAGATAAAAGGGGTTCACTTGAGTTTCTTCCGAGCACGATTGGGAACCTGACAAAACTTCGGGCCCTGACCGTAAGGAATGCCAGCTTGAGGTGCTTGCCGGATTCGATTTGTAATTTGGAATCTTTGGAGCTCCTTGACGTTGAGAACAACTGGATTCTAGAACTTCCATCAGGACTTGGGCGACTAAAGAATTTGAAAAAATTAGTAGCGAGCCTAAATTGCTTCAAGTCTTTGCCGGTGCTACAACCCGGCGATTTTGCTTCGATTGAGGAAATTCATCTTCACAACAATTCGAACTTGTCTTCATTTCCGTGGGATGTAAGCAAGATGCCATTCCTCAAACTTCTTGCGTTGAATTGTCCAAAAGAATATCGCCAGAAAAATTTTCTGATTCATTTGTCCGTAGCTGAGTGGATGCGCGTTGATGGACATTGCTACTCAGGTCCACGCGAAGATGATGTGTTTATGTCAGATGCATGGTGCACAATTTCGTGATGGTCATCTATTTTGGTTGGCATAACTTTGCTTTTTTCTTCGCGCGGTTATAGATTTTACTAACTGTGGAAGCTGAAGGGCATTGTGAAGGAGGCAAAGGATGGGGACGTATTTTAACGCGTTCAAAGGCGGCTTGCAGTTTTTAAAACCTGGCGAGCTGAGAACCATTGTGAAACTTTGGATCAACTCGACGAGACGCGCTGTTCGGTTTATGTTTTTTGAACATCCATTCGTTTTGCTGATCTTCGCGATCATTGCTCCAATTGTGGAAATTATTCGGCTGTCACCGGTTCTAGACCTGTACGCAATGTTCTTTCAGGGGACCGGGCACTCGTACGCATTTACCGCTCGGATCTCGCCGTGGTTCTTTGCTTTTACGTACATTTTATTTTTCTTCATTGCCGCATACCTTCGGCCCTCTGCAGAACGCGAGGACATGAGCTATTTCAAGCACATGTTCTGGGGGCATGCATTTGGCTTTGGAATGTTGTTTGTACTTTTCATGATGCCACCTCCGGTCAGTGAGGTTGCCTTAGTCGCTACATTCTTTTTGCTCGACAGCGAGGCGGGAATTGTCGCCGCGCTTAGAAGCTTATTGAATGGCGTCAAAGCGATTGCGATTTTTCTACCGATTTTCTTTTTGACCTTTGTTCTGTCATTCATATCGAGTGCGGGAATTGCGTTTCTGATTTCGTTTCCGATTTCACTGCTTTTCAAAGTTTCCACAACAATGTTTGTGACGGAAGTCATTCGTGATCTAATTTTGTGCTTCACCTCGTGTGCCTTCATCTCGGTCGTTTACATCCATGTGAAGCAAGAGTTCCAAGAAGTGTTTTCGTTGAGTAAGAGCTAATCCCAATGATACATAAGTTTAAAGTCTTTCTTGGTTACTTTGCGATAGGAGTTTCGGCGCTTTTTTTTTGCCTGCACTGTTCCCATTTTTGTTGATGCCGGAACGGCGGCGTAGAAAGTTTCGTTTATACTTTGCCATTGCATCGTTGTGGAGCAAAGTAATACTCCGCTTGATGGGTATTTGTGTAGACATTCGTTACGAAGGTGACCGAGCTGTTATGGACTTGTCGCCGTGTGTCATTGTTGCGAATCACCTGGCGTTGATTGACAGTTTGCTTCTTGAGGCTGCACTTAGATCTTTTCCAAGAGTTTGGATTGTAAAATTCGGGCTGACGAAAATTCCGATTTTAAGTTTTATTGTTCGGCGAATGCATGTGCCAGTTGTGAGCAACAACCAAGTGAAGATGGCAGCCGCATTTAGGAAATCAATTCGGCTAGCCAAGCGTAATAATTCGCACCTAGTCTTGTTTCCCGAGGGTCGCAGGTCATTGGATGGCAACCTAGAAAAATTTACTGCAGGTTTTGCAAAGGCGGCAATAATTTTGAAAAGACCTGTGGTTCCAATTAACATTGAAGGATCCGACGAAGTCATGAAGCTAGGAAGCCCCTTGTTCACGTCGGGGAAACGGATTAAACTTGCAGTTGGTTCACCGATGGAAGCGTTACCTGGGGAAGACCACAATGAGTTCTGCGAACGCGTGCACAAGTGGTTTAGCTCCAAGTAACTTTATGTGTAAAGATGGTCATGACGTTTAGATTTCTATATCCGCTGATTCCGCTGCTAGGCCTTCCGGGTCTTGCTGCATTGTTATTTTTTACGCTGAAGCGTAAGTCGCAAGTTGTGTATCGATATGCTCTTGCGGGTGCGATGATCCGCTCTAAACTTTCATCGTCAAAGTTTAGGAAGCACTGTCTTGTTGCTGCACGTGCTATGACGATCGCAATTTTAATTTTCATGAGCGGGCGACCGCAGTGGGTGGAGCATCGATCAATTGTTGATGTCGAGGGAATCGATATTGTTCTCACGATCGATATTTCTGGTTCGATGAACGCATTCGATGACCTCAAAGATCGCAGGCCGAGAATTGATGTTGCGAAGCGTGAGGCAATAAACTTTATCGAACGTCGAAATAACGATCCAATCAGCATTGTCGTATTTGGTGCTGACTCGATAACGCAGTGCCCACTAACCTTGGACAAGCGCGTTCTAAAAGATGTTGTTGGAAATCTCGAAATAGGAACCGTCGATCCGCGTGGCACCGTCCTTGCAACTTCGCTCATCACGTCAGTTAATCGGCTGAGGAATTCGAGGGCAAAAAGTAAAGTGATTGTTTTACTTACCGACGGTCGTCCCTTTGGTGAAGACGAAAATTTACAGGGGCAGGCAATAGACCTTGCCAAAAGATTTGGAATTAAGGTTTATACGATCGGGGTCGGAAACAAAGACGGCGGGTACATGCACAACATGTTTGGACAGGTTGAAGCCCTGGGCCAGGAAGTTGGCATTGATGCGACATTGTTAAAGTCAATTGCTGAAAAGACTGGTGGACAATTTTTTGAAGCTAGGAATCCAAAAGAGCTTGGGGAAATTTACAGAACGATCGACAACCTTGAAAAGACCGACTACCAAACTGATTTTTTCAGCAAGAGTTATGAGGCGTTGAAAAAGGTTTTGCTCATTGCTTCAATGATTTTTGCCGCGGAGATGGTCATGAGATTTTTTGTCTGGAGGTGGGTCCTATGATTAATTCTAACGAGATGTTTTGGGCTAACCTTGGCTACGCAACTTGGCTCATTCCCGTTGCTGTTGGTTTTATCGTTTTTCTTTTGTATCGCCACGTCTCCGTCGGACGCAGCGTACGCCGCCTTGTTGCGGATGCACGGCGTAGTGAAATCTTTCCAGGTTTTACCGGTCCTAGAAGATTG
>JABIAA010000054.1 GCA_018656485.1 bacterium
ATCGAGAATTCCAATGCGGGCATGCGCACAGAAAATAAGTTTGTCCGGACCAATGATCGGCGTGTACCAGGCTGCATCAGCTTCGATTTTGTAGTATGAAAATGCATTACTCAAAAACGATGGCGCAATCTTTCCACCAAGTTCAAGGCGATACCCATGGCTCGGATAAACCGGATGGTTCCGCGTGTCCTTCACAGCAGTCAGTCCAGTCCAAAAAAGTCCGCCACTTTTAAGTTTTCGATCAACGAGATAGCGGTAAGCCGTGCGGGTTCCGATTATTTCATCAGCACCTGTGAACTCGCCATCTTCAAATCCAATTGACCATAAATATTTAACATCTTTATCAAGCTGCGGAACCCTGAATCCAAACTCTACGTTCGCACCAGCAACCCGTTCAACAGGAGTTCTATATGCTTCTCTCCACTGCTCGTATTTATCCTTTTTGATAAATGAATCTATTCCCATCGAAACATTGGTGTCACCTAGAAACGGTTCAAAAAATGTTGCTCGGAATTGACGCACGAGCTCAGTATCAACCTCAAGAAGCCCGGAAAAATCGCGACCATGCCCACCAAGATTTCGTTTTCCAGCTTGAACAGAAAGCTTCAACCCACTCGACGGGCCAGTTCCGTACGCACCTTGAAGCATAAAGCTTCCGGTCTTTTTTTCTTTAACGTTCATTTCAAGATCAATGACATCTTCTGCAACTTGGTGTTGTTTCCAGTTGACGCCATCGCGATCAAAATATCCGAGCGCCTCAATTCTTCGTTTTGAAACTTCAAGCTCCGCAGTTTTTGCGATACTTCCTTCTTCAACCGAAATCTCTCGGCGGATAACTTTATCACGCGTTGCTTTGTTCCCTGTGACATCAACTCTGTTGATCCAAACCTGTCGTCCTTTTTCGACTTTAAACTCGATGTCGATTTCTTTTGTATCGGCATGGATTTTAAAATCAGGATAGACGTCGGCAAGTAGGTGTCCCTTGTGCCCCCACATAAATCGCAGGCGCTCCATCGATGCATTTAGCAAAGACTTAGAATAAGTTTTTCCTTCCTTGAGCAGAATGTTGTTTAGAATCTGTCGCTCGTCATACTCATCATCAAACGGAACCGAAATGTAACGAACATTGTACTTGTCGCCCTCTTCGATGTGATACGTGATGTTTAATTCATCTGTGTGGTCTTCGATCGGTTCAATTTTTATATCCGTTACCTTCGCCTTGAGATAACCGTGATCCTGGTACAAATTTTCAATCTGGTAGCGATCCGCTTCGATCATGTCCTTATCGAATTTTCCAGAACCGTCGAGCCCACTAAGCAACCAAAGTTCTTTCGAATAAATTCTGGACCTAATTTTCGGATCTGCAAGATTCTTATTTCCAACAAAGCGAATATTTCCAACGCGCGTCTTAGGACCTTCTTCGATAAAAACATCGAGACGCCCAACACCTTTTTTGCCTTTTACTTTAGAAATCTTGTACGAGGCCTTTGCAGAGTGAAAGTCAGATTCTTTGTATAGTCGCTTGATTTTGAAAACCAAGAGCTTTGCAACGTCGAGATCAATTGACTTCAAGGAACTGAGTGAAACCTTCTCCGAAATTTTCTTCGTCGACAGTGCCTTGTTTCCGTGAAGTTCAACAGACGCGAGCAGTGGTCGCTCCTTGACCACAACAAAAAGATCCATTTGTCCATCGTCTGTCGTTTCACTTTCAACAGAAACTTGAGAAAAGTATCCCATAGAGTCGACGAGCTTTATTCCTTCAGATATTTTCTCCGAATCAAAGTCATGACCAACTTTGCATGGGAAGCGGCGCAAAATCGCAGCCGGCTTTACTCGCTTATTCCCTTCAACCTCAACGCTCCTGACTTCCTTCGCAGAAGCACTAAACTCAACCGCAGAAAAAAGCGTTGCAACAACAATAATTTTTTTGACTAAAGAAATTTTAGCGCGATGCATCACAGGCTCCCTCACCAGGCATTATGATATCAACACAAGTTCTCGTTAAAACCCGAGACTTTTAGGATAGCGAGGGCAGAAAAAAAAGCCACTACGAAGACACAGAATTTACATCATCGATACACGCAAGCACTGATTTGTTGTACTCGTTGATAAGCGATGCGGATGGTTCCCACACCTTACATTTCTCCTGTAGAACCCGCACAAACGAAAGAGGTAACGCCCTGTTTGCAAGGGAATAATGTTCGTTGTGACGCATCACATCAGATCGTAAATTTCCTGATGATCGCGAAATATTAATATCAAAGTCCCACTCATCTTTACGTCCACTCGCAAGATTTAAAAGAAGAGGAGTATAGACCGCAAGCGGGAGTGGTTTAACAAGGCTTCCATCTCCGAGAAGCTGTGGAACAAAAAACCACATCTCACGATGTGTTGGATCCTGGACTTCCTTTTCAACTTCGTTGCGCCCAACTAAAACTTCCCACCAAGTTCTTTCACTCTTGAGCATTCCTGATGGATCAGTGACAAAACCTTCGGCATCAACTTTTCGTCCATTCATAATTCTAATTTGAATAAACTTATCACTAAGTTTAATTTCGGATTCTGCACACGATGCCTGAAGCCGATCGAATCGTCTGTCACTTGCATACTTTGACGTTGTTATCCAGTCCATCGTTTGAATCATATCGGCGTCAGAGTAAATGTGATAAGACTTTTTAAAGAACGGAGACAAAACCAAAACGTCAGTTTCTACCTGCACAGGCATTCCAAACATCACAAACTCGTCAACGTGCATATCGCGAACGACTGGTTTATAATCCCAAATCTTTTGCCCCTTGCGAATACTTGCTTCCTCCTTACTGCCAGACCGGCTAACAATCTCTTTGAAGTTGCGAACTGTCTGCCCAAGGCGATAACCTTTTGGCTCCGGAATTCGCTCTCCTCTGAGTGCAGCACTGACGCCGCCAAGGTTTAGGCAAACATTTGCACCGTGACTATGCGATAGAATTCTAATTTTTGGTTCAATCCCTTGCGACCGGAATTTAAGAACTTCTTCGGCAAGTGCATTGTAAAGCCTAACAGCCTCTATGCGTCTTTTTTTCTGACTCATCAAACCGCTCCACCCGAATGTATAAAAATGTAGATCTTCTTTTCCGGGGTACACGGCATTTGTAACTTCAGCATATGCTTTTGCCGCAGGATACGCAGCGTAGGGACGGCGCGCAATGTCAAAATCGAATGATGGATCAATTTTCACGAGACCCTTTTCCAAAATAATTTGATCACGGAAGAAAACATCCTTCTTTCTCATCGCACGCGAAAGTTTACTGTACGACGAACCGCCGATTTGATCCCGAAACACAGATGAAACATCTAGCAATCCAAGCGTCGATCCAAATGATCCATGGACAAAAACATTGATCCATTGCTCACGAGAGGTCTGAAACACGGATTTCACCTGGCCAAGCGAATACAAAATTCGCCCGCGCTGCCACCACGCAAGTCCACCAATACTTGCAATGAGGACAACCAGGAGCCCGACGTTGAAAAAATTTCTTTTCTTGGTAATCTCTTTTTCTTCCATGGCACCTGCCCATATCTCAGAAACCTACGGGTATTATAATAACATCCAGCTTACAGCGGAGCAAACGACATGCGCCAGGGCATGCACTGACATCTCGGATCGACCCGCTGGGTGGTCGCCTTATTCCGTTGCAATATTTGAAAGACCTGGTCTACCCTGATGCCGTTTTAGAAAACTTACACGTAAAAATCAGAAAAAAAGGACCACAGTTATGAGGAAATTTCTCCCGCTTCAGATCCTCGCAATTTTAGCAATCGGATCCATCGCTAGCGCACGCATCATTCGCTTCGCACCAACTCAACCAGAAGAAGAAAAAAAAGAAGAAGCGAAAGAAGAACCGAAGGAAATGAAGTCAACCGCCTCGTCTGCTCCGGCACGATGCGCAATTTCAAAAATTTCAGACGAGCCAAAGCCAGTAAAAATTAAAAAGCCAAAAGTAAAAGTCGCGCGCGATATCAAATCAATCCGAAGCCGCCTCGACAAAGAAATCAAAGCACTCAGCAAACAAACAGAACAAGCCATCCTGAACTTGAAAACACGAGCCGATGAACATTCGCAACTTCTTCAAACAACAGCAGAGATCGAACAACTCAAGGCAAAAACCGACATGCTCACACACAAGCGCGATGTAATTGAACAGAAACTATCTTTGAACTCTCCCGTAGAAATTATGGATTCTTCCGACCCAGAGGTAGAGCGAGAACCAACGACGCATGTTGTTAGCATGAAACCCGAAGAGGATTACCACGGTGGTGAACCAGTCAGCAGAAAATGGAAATCAGAAATCAAAGATGAATTCCATGAAGCCACCGATGAAATGAAACAAATCATCAAGCACAGTGGCGAAAGCGAAGAAGAACAAAAAGAATTTCTGAGCCTTCTCGAAGAAAAACGGAACATGTTCGACCAAACCGTCAGCATGACCATCTCAAAGGAAGATCCGTCATACGAAGAAGCAATCCAAACGCACAAGCAGTTCGATCGGCTTCTTTCAATTTACAAAGATGGTGAATCACTTCTGACCGAGCTAGTCGACAGTGAAATGTCGAAAAAGAGCTACGACCGCCGCAAGGCACTGCTGTTCTTCGAAATCAACAGTGCACTTCAAGCTGAGTGGCGAACAAACGATCCGGCAAAAAAAGATCTAATCGACATCGTAAGATTCACACTTCGTGAAGCAGGACGCGAAGAACGCGGCGAAGCCACAAAAACCAGAAACCAGGAAGCTCAAAAAGAACACGCGGTTGTTCTCGAAGACAAGAACCAAAAGATCTTCAAACTCGAAGTTGAACTCGGTAAAAAAGAATCCGCCATCCAGCAACTCGAGACGGACAAAGCAAAACTCGAAACCAAGCTCGAGGAGATGAGCCGCTCCCATGACGAAGATCGAAAAAAAGTGAGCAGCCTCGAATCCAAGGTTGAAAAATTCGAAGAGCAATTAAAAACCATCCGCAAAGAGAAAGAGAAGCTCGAAAAAGAAAAAAAAGAGCTCTCAAGCGAAATCGGAGAACTGAAAAAACAAATCGAAAAAAGTCAGGCGAAGGATATAGAACTCGAAAAACAAATCGCAGAGATCAGAAATAAAGTCGACTCCGGAAGGGGAATGGCAACTGGAGCAAAACCATTCGCGCCTTCGATGCCAATGATGCCTACGATGCAACCACCAATGCCAATGAGCCCACCTCCAATGCCAGGATTGGGAGGACCATCTCCAAAACCTGGCGAAATGGACTTCCCAAGCTTTGAAGACGAGGGCGACATTCCAGAAATCGATGACGCACCAGTGATTGAAAAACCATCACCATTTGGTGGACCACCTCCAAAACTTGGAATGCTTCCACAACCAAAGCAACCAAAAATGCCAAAGCCGCCTAGTGATTTCGGAATGCCTCCAATGCCAGGAATGAAACCACCAGCAGGACCTCCGATGCCAATGGGCCCTCCGCCAGTGCCAGAGAAAAAAGAACTTGCACCACCAATGCCAATGTTTGGTGAACCGCCAATGCCTAAGATGTCAGCACCTTCAGAAATTAAAATGCCTGAGCCACCTAGCAATCTAGGAATGCCTCCGATGCCAATGATGCCGCCACCAGGAATGGAAGCTCCACCGTCGATGGATGCGCCAGTTCCAACGGGAGTTGCCAACGAAGACTTTGGTGATTTTGATGACATGAGCGATGTCGAACTCGCAGAAGCCGAAAAAATGCTCCAGGACATGTTCTCCGGAGGTGGCAAAGAATTTGCGGACATGTCACCAGAAGATCGAGAAAAGCAGGAAAAAGAGACAGAGGAGTTCCTAAAAGCGCTCGAAGAACTCGATATGCCCAATTAAAAACAACCGAGATCTATGATTCTAAAGCCGGGTAAGCCGCGATAATTCGCGCTTTACCCGGCTTTTTTCTTGATAAAATTTCTCACACAACAAAAAAAACAACTTTTATGTGCAAAAACCGCGTCCACACCGGGGGTTTTTGACGCTACCACCTCACAATGCTTTAATGGGTCTATGGGCGCGAAAAGCCCGAGGTGAAAAGTGTTTTATGAGAAATGGAGGTCTCAAGAAGCCATGAAAAAAATTATATCAAAATTACTTCTCTCGTTGTTGCTCTCAGCAGCTCTTCCACAGTTCAGCATTTGCTTTGCTGGAGCGAAGGAAATGCCTGTCGAGTCGAAAATTGAAAAAGAAAAACGGGCTCGCGAAGAAAAAGAACTTCAACGCCAAAAAAAATTCTCAATCGCCATCACGGCGGCTTCAGAGCTAAAAGAAATTTCTTCTAACGATTTCGATAAACTAGTCGGGATCTACAGAGGAGCCGTTGGCGTACCGGGCACAATCCCATTCGAGCGAGCTTCAACTCGCGAAAATGTGTTTGTCAGACTCGACACAATCGAAAAGAACACCCGTGAGCACTTAGATATAGAAAAATCAAAGACGCTCGCGCAAATCAAAACTATTCGCGATAAGTTCAAACCGATAAACCCGTACTCAGGAATAAGCGAAACAGAATGTCATGAACTAAAATCGGATGTCGAAAAACTTCACACGTTCATTACAACCGCCGACAAAAACAGATCGAAACAAAGTAAAGAAAAAGTTGAGTTAGAAAAACCAATGTCCACCAAATCAAAATTGCTTTGGGGCACTGGAATAACAGCCGCATCAGTGGCAGCAATCGCAGGATTAATCTACGCAAGCAAAGGCACACTGTGGGGAACTACTGAGTAGTAAGCACTCCAACGAGATAGCGGATTTTAAGGTCGTATAAACTTGAAGCGGAAAACGATGAAAAAAACAGTAGCAAAAATTCTCGTCGTACTGATTCCTGCAATGTCGCTTCCTCAATTGAGTTTCGGCTCAACAGAAAAAAACACGAGCCCAACCGAATCCGACTCATACCTCGTCCAACGTCATCTTGAAGAAAAAGAAATTAGAAGGCCCGAAAACTTTGCTCAAGCCATCGCAGCAGCCCTCGAACTTTTCAATCTAGCAACCAGCGAATTAGACAAATTTATTGGCAAACACACCGGAGAAATTGGTGTTGTAAACACCCTTCCATTTAACCGAATGTTAATTTGCCAAGAAGTGCTAGAGAGGCTCACCGCAATCGAAGAAAACATCGGTCGCTACCTATCTGAAAAATCAACTCCACTGTCACAAATCAAACTCATCCGAAACAAAATTGAACTTATCGACCCATACGCCGGAATCCGGAGTGCCACAAGCAAAAGACTCAAGGCAGATCTCAAAAAACTTCACACATCCATTGTCGCCACCGACAAAAAGATGATCAAAGAAGCCGAAAGAAAAGCTGGGAACTGCAAATCAATATCGACTCAAACAAAAGTCCTCCTTGGAACTGGAGCTGCAGTCGTCGTTGTTGCAACAATCGCAGGAATAGCCTGCAAAGTAAAAAAGGTTGGCCCATTCAGAAGTCCATCTAAGACAGAAGCCCAACAAATTGCCTATGAAAACAAAATTGAAAAAGTTGTTCTTGACTCCAAACTTAAAACACAAGAAATGCAGACACAACATCAGGAAGAACTACAAAGAGCACGAAACGGATATGAGCGAGAAACCTTAAAACATTTCGTCTCAACACTTGAAACCCAGCAAAAAGCCCAACAAGCCGAAGCAGCCAGCCAATTTAAATCCGCACTTGAATCATTAAAAACATCCGGCACACAACAAGATGAAAAAATAAATAAACTGCAGATGCAGTACGACCAACAAGTCAAAACAATTGATGAAAAACACGCCACACTCATTGCTGCCAATCAAAGCGCAATGCAAAGTCAAAAATTAGCCGACGAGAAAACCCTACAAGACGTCATAGATGCCAACAAAAAAACAGCCACCGAACTCACAAGCCAACAAGCCACCGGCATGACACAAATGCAAAAAACCTTGGATGGCAAACTCACCCAAGCAGGCAAACAACAACTCAAAGAACTTATGACACAACAAACGCAAGCTCAAAAAGACGGACTCTCAACTTTACTACACGAAAATAAAACTTTGGAAAATCAACTTACAAACCAACAAACCCTACACAACCAACAGGTGCAAAAGTCTTTGGACCTCCAACTTGCTGCAGCAACCGAGAAACAAGAAGCGCTCAAAGAGTTCGTTACCGAAACATGCAGAACACTTTCAGATGAAACAAAAGCTGCATTGGCGCAGCACGACGGCAACCTCGTACAATTTACAACGCAACAACAAGCTGCAATCGCCGAACACAAAGAACTTACGCAGCAGCAACAGCAAGCCGCTGCCACACAGCTCAAAGACATTCTTGTACTGCAAGCACAAACTCAAAATGCCGGACTCTCAGCGATGCAACTGCAACAGGACACCTTGGCAACTCAACTTACAGACCAACAAACTGCATACATGACAGCCATGCAAAAAACCTTGGATGGCAAACTCACCCAAGCAGGGAAAGAGCAGCTCAAAGAAATTCTGACACAACAAAAAGAAAAATTAGATGCAGGGCTCCAAACATTGCAAAAAGCAAATCAACAACATCGCATGCAGATGAAGCAAGCAGTCACGGATCAACTTACAAACCA
>JABIAA010000055.1 GCA_018656485.1 bacterium
CGTCTTTATCTAAGCGCTCATGCTCCATGATGAACTCGCACATTTCCAGAATGAATGCCGCCACATCAGTTTGTTGAAGTCCGTGCGGCATTGACGACACACGCACAGTGTTTGTTCCGAAGCGCTCAAAGTTGATTCCTGATTTCGAAAAAATTTCTTGTTCACTTAGCAGCGCATCACACTGAGAGCCAGAAAGTTCAACAACCGCAGGAAACAAAAGTTGCACTCCCTCCATTTTTTCAAACTGAGGTCGCATTCGCTCGTACAAAATTCTTTCATGTGCAGCATGTTGATCGATGATCACGAGAGCATTGTCTTTTTCCACGACAATGTAAGTTCCAAGAAGTTGCCCAACAACCCGCGGAACCGCGGCGCACTCAGCGACTTCTTCAAAAACTTTTTGAACAACGGCTTCTGTTTGCTGAAAACCTTTTGCAAAACTCTGCGGCTGCTTCATAACAAAGCCTGGCGGCGTTGCACCTTGTTGCAACGGTTTTTGCACCTCGCTTACAACTTGTACAAACGGCTGTTCAAAAACTTCGTCAAACACACCTTCGGCTTGTTCAACTCTTTCCGAAAAAGCCGGACTCAACGATCGTGCGGCTTCTAAATCTTTTGACGTAATTTCTTCGAGCGCGCCTTGGATTGAGTCTTGAATCAATGCTTCGATAACACCTGGCCGTCGAAACATGACTTCCTCTTTTCTCGGATGCACATTGACATCGACAAGATCGGAATCGAGTTCAATAAAAATTGCTGACGCGGGAAAACGTTTTTCCGGGATCGATCGTTGATAACCCTTCAAAACGGATCTTGAGAGTTGCTGATTTTTGATCCAACGACCATTGACGAAAAAGAAAATTTGCTGTCTCCCATAGCGGTAAAATCTTGGATGCGACGTGATGCCTGAAATTTTTAGATTACCATCGCGCGATCGCTCCCCACGCAATGAGCACATGTTTCCGGAGAAATCATGCCCCCAAATTTGCGCAACCCGATCGTGCAATGAATCAACCGCCGGAGCGTTGATAATCTTTTTACCATCACGGTAAAGTCGAAAATTAATTCCAAGGTGGCTCAAACAAAGCGCCTGAAAAAGCTGCTGTGATTGATTCCACTCTGTCTCATCTTGTTTTAAAAACTTTTTGCGCACCGGCGTGTTATAAAAAAGATCTTTGATCTTAATATCTGTTCCAATCGGTCCAGCAATTTCTTTTTCGTCAATAACCTTCCCACCCTCATGAAGAATTCGGACACCAACGCCGCTCCCATTGTTTTCAACGGTAGAAAGTTCAACTTTACTTACCGATGAAATACTCGACATTGCTTCGCCACGAAAACCAAAGGATGAAATTTTTTCTAGGTCGCTCAGGCTTCTGATCTTGCTTGTCGCATGAGTCAGAAAACATGTTCGCGCATCATCGCGCGCCATTCCGCAACCATCATCAACCACGCGAATAAGAGTCTTTCCAGATTTTTCTAAGTACAGACTTATGGAAGAAGCGCCAGCGTCGATAGAATTTTCGACAAGTTCTTTTACAACACTCGCTGGACGTTCGACAACTTCCCCCGCAGCAATTTTTTGTGCTTCAACGGAAGGTAGAACGTGAATCTTTCCCACAATGTCCCCTACAAAAACAAGTCTAACTTAGGGACAAATGTATCAACTAGAAAAACAAGGTCAAGTACAAATTACGCACACCACTTACACGCCAAGTATTTGCTTACGTAATCAATTCCCAAGAATAATGTTAAAAAGGTCTTGTTTGACCAGCTTGCCTTTTTCAAACAATACAAACCGCCAACTGAATTCAGGGTAACGCCAGACAAAACGCCACGCTTGAACCACTTTCTGTTTTCACTCTTTGCGGGCTCACGTGCTAAAAGCCCAGTGAAGGTCGCGGGAACAGAAACAATCGCGCCAAGGGTATAAGTCGCGGGGATCGCTCCTGCAAACATTCCCGCTACAAACGCAAATTTTTTGTTGGACTCAGTCGCCTCTCCAATGCCAAGGAATTTTGACGGGGCGTCTTTCATCAAAATATTATCACGCACTTCCTTTGTTGCTTGCAAAAGCTCTGGAGCTCTAACGTAAAAATCCAAAACGATATCTCGCATTTTATCGCCGACGAATGGCTTTGCCCCCATCATCTGCCACATCCACAGCGAACTTTTGACTTTGTCAAACATTACCCCGCCATACTCTTCTTGATATTTTTCCCTCATAACTGTGTCAAAATATTCAAAAACTTTTTCCCAATCTTCCCCCTTGATCTTGTCTATCAGGATCGCGGAACACAAAAAATCGAGACATCCTGCGTTGTCTGATGTGGAAACTCCGCGGGACTCCATGAATTCGTCATACACTTTTTTGACAAGTAATTTAAACGCCAAGCCTTTTTCAAAATCATTTTTATCACCGACAACGTCACTCCACGAAACACTTTCACTGGTTACGACAGGAACTTTCGCTTCTGACTTTTGAGTAAATGTTGTTCCAACAATAAACGCTTTCTCATCAACCGGGACTCTCGTTTCCTTGTTGATCGCTGGAAACATCAAAATTGCCAAAACAATATTAACAATCGGCGCAGCCATAGTGGCCCTCCTTGAGTTTTGTGGAATTAAAAAACGAAGCGATCGTACCCTCCCACGCGGTGGATTGGCAAGCTTCTGGAAAATGCGCACCTAGAAACCTTGATGCACCGGCAACTGGTATGCCATGGTAAAATCACGCAAAGCATTTAATGGGGGACAAGAAATGCGAAAAATATTTTTTATTTCCATTGCACTTTTCACATCACTTGGAATTAATGCAATCACCTTTGACGAAGCAAAAAAAATGGTCGCCCTCAAAGATGGGTATATTGACTTTTCACCCCTCAATGGCGAGCTTCTAACTAACGAATACTTAAAGAATATTTTTAAATTTACAAATCCAGAATCCGACACAATAAAAATCGTAGAAGAATTTTTCCACCGGAATCCAGCAGGAGATCTCCGCACATCCGATGACACACACTTCGTAAACTTACTCTCCCCGAAGGGGCTAGGAACTCTCGCCGCAATCATTCGGGAATATAAAAATAACGGAGCAGCAAGGCTCACTGAAAAAATCTCTACAATTTTCAAATCAACAAGCAGCGACTTATTTGATCAAGAATTTGTTGAAAAAAAGAATAAGATATGGGAAGAAAAAAACAAAGAGCGAATCAAAAAAGAGAAAAAGCCAACCAGAAATTGGATTGGTTCCCGCCTCCAAGATTTTAACAATGCACTTGGAAGCTACATTAAAAATGAAGGAGGTGACGGTTTTGAATTCGTAAAAAGCTTGGTCCTTGCACGAGCTTGGAAAAATCCCAAAGTAACTGAAGATGTTAATTCTTTTTTCGAAGGGATTGAAGAAGAGCTTAGCAGAAGCACAAGCGAACATATCTCAATCCGCGAAGAGATGCCTGAGATAGCCGCCCTCTCGTACAATCAACTCAAAGAAAACTTTTTACAATCTCCAGAAACACTTCTAAACAAAGACCGCCAAGCCCTACTTTTTTTCTCTGTAAGTAAATTTGCTAAAATACCAGAATCAATAGAATACAAAGAAGCCACGGTTAGAGGAGAAACATTTCCAAACTGTGGTGAAACTTCTATCTTGGGACTATTCAACTTTGTTCGTGCACACCAACTTGACGGACCAGAAAAATTCGGAGATAAAGAAAAAAACAAAGAACAACTTCTAAAAATGTTCAATATCTCTCAAGAAGAATTCGACGAATATCTACAAACAGAAAGCCGCTTTCCCGCAAATGATGAATCACAAAAAGAGGCAACGAGACTTGCCAAATTTCGTGCTGTCGACTTTTTCACTAAATTTTCAACGACAGAATCGCAAAAAAAACCAGAGGCACACAGCGCATGGGCAAATGTCATTTCAAATCTTGATGGCGTGGAGTATAGAAATTATGGGAACTCAAACATTGCAGGAGAAATAGCAGAGGAAGGGAAACCAATAAAATCCTTAAATGCGATAGTCAAACACCTTACCGGCAAAGAAACTGTTGAAAAATTTACCGAAAAAATTAATGGATTATCATACAACGAACAAGCAGGCGGCGATTCGAAAAAAATATCTTTAAA
>JABIAA010000056.1 GCA_018656485.1 bacterium
AACCAAATGTAAAAAATGAAAAAACAAAAACGCTTGCTACCGCAAAGAAATTAAATCGCATTCTCTCTCCTCTCGAAATCTACAACAAAATTATCAACGCATCCGCCGGTCAACAGATACGGGTTGTTGCACAACCCTACGGACCGGTGGTGCATATGCCACACCCCTACGTTGAACCGTAGGTTGTTGCACAAATACCGGAGCCAATGGCTCATCGTAATATTCCACTTGCTGCTGCTGATACTGGGGGCGATTTTTTGCTGAAGGTTTCAATGATTCTCTAAAATTCTGAAACCTCTTAGCCTTATTGCTTTCTTCCATTCTTTTTGCCGAAGCAAGCTCCCTCTCGAGCTCCTGATAACCGAATTTCTTTTTGGCGGTATTTTCTAACATCTCGCGTATCTCTTCAAGGCCCATCGGACTTCGCTCTTCATCGTACTCATCGTATTCCGGCTGTCTATGTTCATCCATTCTTCCGTAGATTTCCAGAAACTCATTGATCATGTCATTCGCTTTTTTAGAAACTTTTTTAGAAACTTTTTTAGAGTCACGCGCCCCATAATTTTGGTGGCTAGTTTCACCGGTCACCAACGATGACAATAAATCTTTTAGAGTTTTGTCATCTTTGCTAGACTTTGCCCGCTTTGCCTTTTCGAGAACATTTTGTAATTTTTGACGACCAGATGTCGTCTGCGCTTGGGAACTGATTGTTCGCTGAACCACATCCATGTCCAGATCCGGATCATCCAATGTTGCTGCAATCGCACCAACAACCTTTGAAGTAAGCCTCGAAGCAACTTTCATTGCGCCAAGATCTCTAAGCAGGCTTGACTTGCCGACACCAGAGCTTTCGTGAAATTTATTGAGAAGTTTTTTAAGGGTGTCTTTGTTATCGTCGTACTTAGCCATCTCTTTGAAAGCCTCATCGCCATCTTCTCGAAGGCCAGAAAATAATCTTTCTATTTCTGCTCTTTCATTCGGTGACCATACAACTTTTTCTGCGTCACCTTTGTCGACTTTTTTCACCTTTTCGCGGAACTTTAAGAAAAGTGCTAGAAATCTTTGGCTCTCATGCTTCCGCAGCATTTGACGAAATCCAGTTTCTCTTTTCGGCGTAGCTTTACGCAACGCCCGATGCAATTCTGTTGCGCTTCCGATGGAATCAAAAATTTCATCCCTCCCGCCGGTTGCAAGTTTCTTACGAACCATGTCAGCTTCGGCTTCCGCCATTTTATTGAGATCAGAAGAAAATACTCTAGCCATCCCCAAGTTGTGAATCCTATTTCTAATGAAATCGAATTTTCTTATCCGTGCATCATTCAAAGCCGTCATGTCCATTTTTACGCTGTACACCATTTCATGAACTTTTCCGTTCATCTCCTTGCGCAATCTTTCTGCCTCTGCTTTCGCGGCAGCCTTAAATTTTTTCCTTTTTTTGGGAAGGCTGTACCATTTAATTCCAAATCCCCCACGGCTGCTTTTGAATCTTTTCGTTGCAACCTCCACGTTTTTTTTATAAGTCTCACGCAAAGATTTCGCGCGCCCCCGTAAATCCTTCAACAACTGCTCCGTCAACGAATTATAACTCTTGTTGATGCTGCTCAACATTTCATTTCGACGTGCCACAAATTCCGGATCATTTGATTTCTTTTCACCGATCTCGCGCGCCATCGACTCGGCCATAAGATTGTCAATTTCCTTTGGTAAAAAAACCAGGTCAATATTACGCTTATCAATCTTCATGTCGAGTTTAACTTTTTCCCGAATCGACAAATTTTTCTTCTTCTCTTTTTCAATAGAATCATTAATCTTCTTATTTTTCTCTACGATTCTTTCATTCAGCTTTAGTTCTCTGGCCCGCTCAGCATCATTGAACTGAATTCCTAAATTATCAAAAACAAATGGTTGAAGTTCTGCAACGCCAAAGTTTCTAGCCAAGATCTTCCGAACAATCTCTGCCTGCCTGTCACCAGTCTGCTGTGACAAATCGCGAAACGGCTGAACGTCGACATCGTCTAGCGATCGTAAAAAATCGCTCGGCTTCATCCGCCCCCCTTCAGACCCAAGCATCACCTCGGATAATTCCAGCGGCTTAGTTTCTTCTATCTCGTTATCCGACTCCAACTCCCATTGATCGCTTGCAGACCAATCGTCAAGTGGATTTGGCTCTGACACACACAACCCAAAGGACAAAGCCATTGCGAGAAAAAAGGTAGTAAACAAAAATAACTTTTTCATTTCTCAACTCCGATA
>JABIAA010000057.1 GCA_018656485.1 bacterium
CAAAGCGTCCCGGGCCGATATAACTTACGGAACAAACAACGAATTTGGTTTTGACTATCTTCGCGACAACATGAAATTCTCTCTCAAAGATTACGCACAACGAGAGCTCAACTACGCAATCGTTGATGAGGTCGACTCGATTCTTATTGATGAAGCTAGGACGCCGCTCATCATTTCCGGGCCGGCAGAGCGTGGAAGTAATCTTTATTCGGTTGCAGACCGCGTTATCTGTGCATTGAAAAGAGATGTTGACTTTGAAGTTGATGAAAAACACAAGGCTGTTCATCTCACAGAAGCGGGAACTGACAAAGTTGAACATGCTCTTGGCATAGAAAATTTATATTCGTCGGAAAATGTGCTCGTGCTTCACCATGTACAACAGGCGTTGCGTGCACATTCAATTTTCAAGAAAGATGTAGACTACGTTGTTCGCGATGATGAAGTTCTCATTGTCGATGAATTCACTGGCCGAATTCTTTCTGGCCGACGTTACAGCGATGGTCTTCATCAGGCGCTTGAAGCTAAAGAGCGCGTTAAGATTGAAAGAGAAAACCAGACGCTTGCTACAATTACTTTGCAGAACTACTTCAGAATGTACAAAAAGATTGCCGGGATGACTGGTACCGCAGAAACTGAGGCGGCAGAGTTTCACAAGATTTATAAACTTGGTGTTACCGCTGTTCCAACAAACAAGCCGTTGGTTCGAGATGATCAACAAGACGCGATCTTTTTGTCTGCAATAGACAAATACAAAGCGGTTGCAGATGACATTGCCGATTGCCAAAAAAGAGGACAGCCGGTTCTTGTTGGAACGGTATCGATTGAAGTTTCAGAGGTTATTAGCCATCTGCTTTCGCAGCGTGGAATTAAGCACGAAGTTTTGAATGCGAAACAGCATGAACGTGAAGCCGAGATTGTAAAAAATGCCGGGCTTCCGGGAAACATTACAATTGCTACGAACATGGCCGGTCGAGGGACCGACATTAAACTTACTAAAGAATCTCTCGAAGCCGGTGGTTTGAAAATCATTGGGACAGAACGTCACGAAGCCAGACGAATCGATAACCAGTTGCGTGGTCGATCCGGCCGTCAGGGCGATCCGGGTTCAAGTAAGTTTTATCTCTCGCTCGATGATGATCTCGTCAGAATTTTTGCAGGCGAAAAACTTAAGACTTGGATGCTTCGCTTTGGAATGGAAGAAGGCGAGAGCATTGAAGATCCATGGATCACAAAAAGCATTGCTTCGGCTCAGGACAGAGTTGAGAAGGGAAACTTCAGTGTGCGTAAGCACTTGCTGGAGTACGACGATGTCATGAACCAACAGCGCAAGGTGATTTATCGTTACCGTCGGGAAATTCTCGAGGGCTCGGAATCGATCAAAGAGCTTGTTAAAGAAATTGTTGGCGACATGGTTTCTGAGATTTTCTCGTTCGCGATGCCAAAGGGCAAAATCACAAGTGACGGTGAAGTCGAGGTTTATAATCAGCTTTCCAAGATTACTGGGATGTCGGAGGAGTCTCTGGCGAGCCAAGATTTTTCACGACGAAGTTCGACTTCTCTCGAGACTGACATTGTCGACTTCCTTTGCTTGATGTATTCGCAGCATCGTTCCGCATTTTCGGAAGAGATGGTTGCCGAGGCTGAAAAGTGGTTGTTACTTGAGACCGTGGATTTTGCATGGAAGCTTCACTTGCAGCATCTTGATCACCTCAAAGACAGCGTGAGTTTTCGTGGCTATGCACAGAAGAATCCGCTGGTCGAGTACAAGCGCGAGGCATTCGATGCCTTCAGGCGAATGATGTCGCAGATCAAACTCGACGTTTCGACGGGTATTTTCAAGATGAGGCCTGACAGTGTTTCCGCCGAAGCGATCGATGAGATCGAGGCGGAACGCAAGAAAGAATTAGACGCGATAAAGATGACGGGTGCCGAAGAAGGTTCCAAGGCTCAGACGGTTCGTAGAGACGCTCCAAAGGTTGGTAGAAACTCTCCGTGCCCATGTGGATCTGGCAAAAAATTCAAACATTGTTGTGCTCGTTGAGGTTTATGTTTGACAAAGCAGCTGAGACCGGTAGTATTATGCCGTCCCAAGTTGAAGTTTGGTCTTCAGAATTGGGGCGTTCAGTTAGGTCGCGGGGTAGAGCAGCCTGGTAGCTCGTTGGGCTCATAACCCAAAGGTCGCTGGTTCAAATCCAGCCCCCGCAACCAATTTTCTTTTACGGTCCGACGCATGTGCAAGTTGTGTGAGTTTTATTCTTATGGACCCAGTGATTTTTAAAGTATGTGATTCGATTGCAGTCCATGGCTTTGGGCTCATGGTTGCTATCGCGCTTAGCGTATCTTTTTGGCTCACCTACACACATCCTTTGCGTAAAAAGATTATTTGCGGCGACGCATTGCTCAATGTTCTTTTTGCCTTGGTTGTATTCGGTGTTCTTGGTGGGAAGCTTCTTTTTGCTCTCGTAGAGTGGGATGGTCCGTGGTATGTTCCGCTAAATCCATTTGTTGAAGGATCTTCTGTCATCGGAAGCATTGCTGCAATCGTTGTTACAGTTCTTGTTTCGTCATGGGTCTACAAATTTAAAGTTGCCGACATCATGGATTACATTTCCAGCTACGCATCGCTTGCCCAAGCTATTGCAAGGATCGGATGCCTCTGGGCCGGTTGCTGTCACGGTGCTGTTGTTGCTAATGCTGCGTGGTGGACTGTCACCTATGCGCATCCGGATTCGCTTGCTACGACGGGTGTTCCTCTTCATCCAGCACAACTCTATGCTTCGTTTGCATCGCTGATAATTTTTTTAGCCATCTGGTTGTTCTTCAAAAAAACTTGGAAGTTCCCGGGGATGACGATGTCATTGTATTTTTTTCTGGAAGGCGTTGCGCGCTTTGCCGTTGACTTCTGGAGAAGTTCGCACGATTTGGCTCCCCACTTGTTTTCATTTAAAATTGGTGGCACCGTAATTAACATTGTTTGGTATCAGGCACTAGCTTTGTGTATTGCAGCGATTGGGCTTATTGGATTTGTGCTTACGCTTGTTCGTGGCCACAATGTTAATCGAGAAGAAATTTACATGACTAGGAGGTTGAGTGACGCTTTTTGAGTGGGTAAAAGAACAATTTGATATTCAAAGCGTTGTCGGCGAGTACGTAAAGCTCCAGCGAGCTGGCACGTATTTGAAAGGCGCTTGCCCGTTCCACTCTGAGACCGACGCGTCATTTACGGTTAGTCCAGATCGACAAATTTTTTATTGCTTCGGTTGTTTGGCCGGTGGCGATCTTTTGACGTTCATCACAAAAGTCGAGAATTGCTCTCCAATCCAGGCTGTCCAACATCTTGTCGAGAAGAATTCACTTGAGATTCCTGAGAAATTTAAAAATGAATTTTCCCGTGGCGAGGCGAATGGCAATGCCAAAAATAAATATTTGACCGCATGCGACAGTTTTCAAAAGTGGATTCACGATGCTTTGAAGCGATCTAGTATTGCTTTGGAATATCTTGAGGACCGTGGGATCACAAAAGAGTTAATTGATGTTTTTGGGATTGGATACCTTCCAGGTGGAGTTGGGTCAGCAGGTCAGCTGGTCAAGGAACTTCGTGCGAAGGGAATCCTTCTTTCTGATCTTGTCGATACTGGTTTGTTTCTTCAAGGTCGAAATATTCATTCTCCATTCGAGGAAAGAATTATCTTTCCAATCCGTGATGTGATCGGGCGATGCATTGGATTTGGCGGTCGAGTTTTCCGGCCAGGCGATGAGCGACCGAAATATTACAATTCCAGGGAGTCGGATTTTTTCCAGAAGCGTCAAATTCTTTTTGGGATCAGTGCTGCGAAAACTGCGATGCAAAAGTCGGAACGAGTCTTTCTTGTCGAGGGTTACACCGACTGCGTTGCGATGTACAAAGCCGGGTTCGAGGAGACTGTTGCTACGCTTGGGACGGCGTGCACGCAGGATCACCTGAAACTTCTTGCAAGATTTATCAAGCGCGTTTACATGGTTTACGATGGGGACAAAGCCGGGAAGGCCGCAGTTCTCAGGATTGCGCAAAACTGTTGGGAATTTGACTTAGAACTCTTCGTAATGTGCATTCCAGATGGAAATGATCCAGCCTCCTTCATCGAGGGTGGAGGTGACATGGCTCAGCTCGCCAAGAGCGCTGTAGATCTTTTTACCTTTTTTGTCGATGAAGTAGGCTCCGACTTCCAAGCTAAGCCATTGTTTGATAAAATGACCGTCGGTAAAAGGATTGCCGCTGTTATTGCTCGGGTGAAGAATCCGTTCAAGCAAGATATCCTTTTGCAGCAGGCGTCGTCGGTGCTAGGCCTTTCGTTTGGGGCCGTCAAATCGATGATGCGCGGGGAGCAGGATAGCCGTGACACGCAGAGCTCCACAAAAGACAGTGCGTTGCCGGGTGAGGAGGAGGCGTCACTTGAGTCGATCGAAGAGCAGGTTTTGTCGATTGTGTTGAACCAACCAGTCGAAATGGATCTGATCGATGACTTCGTGGTAGGATGTTTTACTCCAAAGATGCAGGAGTTCCTGCGAATCTGGAAACGAGTTGTTCACACGGTTCCGAGAGAGCAGGCATTTGATGCTTTTGTTCAGGAGGTTCCTGGTGAACAAAATAAGTTGCTAGTGTTGCGGGCTGCAATGCAGGAGCATGAGGTCAACGATGCGGACTTTAAGCTTCTGATCGCCGGGTTTTGCCGGAGGTACTGGAAGAAAGCTGTTCTGGGTTTAAGGGCAGATATTGAGAAGATGCGGGAAGGCGAAGACTACAGCGGCATGGATGGCTTGCTAGATAGTTTGGCGAACTTGAAACGCGAAATGAAAGCGAGGGGGCTTGTATGAAAAAACATGTTGCCAAGAAAAAGACTTCCGCGACCAAAAAGAAAGTTGCACCAAAGAGGGTTGTTGCAAAAAAGGCTAGCCCTGCTGCACGTTCCTCCAAGAAGTCTGCCGCGTCAAAAAAAGTCACACGCAAGGTTGTAAAGAAAGTTATAGCTAAGAAAGCGACAAAGAGAGTTGTTGCAAAGGGTCCGACCGCAAAGAAAAAAATCGTAAAGAAAGTTACTAAAGTGGCCAAGCCGAACAAGAAGGTCGTGGTCAAAAAGACTGCTCCTAAGAAAGTTGCGAAGAAAGTAACCAAGGCGAAAGCGCCTGTCGCAAAGGTTACAAGTAAGGTTGTGAAGAAGACGGCACTCAAGACGGTGAAGCGAG
>JABIAA010000058.1 GCA_018656485.1 bacterium
CTGCTGGCACGAAGTTAGCCGGAACTTTCTCGAATGGTACCGTCAGACTATCCGGGTATTAACCGAATAGCTTTCTTCCCACTCAACAGGAGTTTACAATCCGAAGACCGTCATCCTCCACGCGGCGTCGCTGCGTCAGACTTTCGTCCATTGCGCAAAATTCCCCACTGCTGCCTCCCGTAGGAGTCTGGGCCGTATCTCAGTCCCAATGTGGCCGATCACCCTCTCAGGCCGGCTACCCATCATCGCCTTGGTAGGCCATTACCCCACCAACTAACTAATAGGACGCGAGCTCATCTATCAGCGACGGCAAATGCCGTCTTTCCCTCGAAAGGCTTATGTAGTATTAACCCCGGTTTCCCAGGGGTATTCTCCACTGAAAGGTAGATTCTCACGCGTTTCTCACCCGTTTGCTACTTTACTCACTCCGAAGAGCTTTCTCGTTCAACTTGCATGTGTTAGGCACGCCGCTAGCGTTCATTCTGAGCCAGGATCAAACTCTCCGTATCTAAATTTAACGAGGTTCCTGTTCAGACAAATCTTTATGATCTGTCAGTAGGCTTTTTAAAAAAAACCTACAAAAAACGCACTTGCAAATGTGCATTACTTGTGTATCTCAAAGACCAAAAACTTTTTCAAACCTTCTCCGGATCTCTCCGGCCCCCTCTCACTCCGCGTTTCGGGCAACCTCTTCGTTCCCTCAACGTGGATTAAAGTCTATAGCCTTTTGTGCTTCTTGCAAGCCTTTTTTGCAACTTTTCTTAACAAAGCTAAAACTTTCTTTTAACCATGCACATAGCATTGCGCCAAAACCCGCTCTTGTAAAGGCTTTTCAGCAGAAAACCTAACGTAAATTGACAAAGCTCCCGAGGGTCCATAGGATGTCTTTTATACAATTGAGAACAGTAACAATGGAATTTTAATGCTTGTAGACGACCTACGCGAAATTGTTAAGTCATGCACACAAGACGTAAACGCTATCAAAAACTTCTACAAGAACGCGCAAATACAAAACAAGAAACGCGATCTCGACTCAGTAATAAACACCGAAGATTTTTGGCAACACCCAGACAGAATCTCTATAACGCAACAAGGACAATACTGCGACAACATAACATCTGAACTTAATGTAATTATTAAAGCGTGGACCGACGCAAACGAACTTCTTGAATTGTTCGCAGACGATGAAGACGAACTCAAAAGGATGGAATCACAAATCCGCTCGCTGCCATCCGAAGTTCGCGAATTCAAATTAAAGTTGCTTCTCGGAAAACCAGACGATCATAGTAACTGTTTCCTCAGCATTAATGCCGGAGCAGGTGGAACAGAATCACAAGATTGGGCAGAGATGCTTTTGCGAATGTATCTACGCTTTTGCGAACGATATAAATTCAAAACGGATGTCCTCGATTATCAGCAAGGTGAAGAAGCAGGCATGAAGTCCGCAACTATACATATTAAAGGGGAAAATGCTTTCGGTTTCCTCAAGAGCGAAATCGGAATCCACCGACTTGTCAGAATCTCGCCATTTGATTCTAGTAAGCGAAGGCACACATCATTTGCCGGAGCTGCTGTAACTCCAGAAGTTGCTGATACAACAATCGAAATAAACGACGACGACTTGCGTATCGACACCTACCGAGCTGGCGGTGCAGGCGGACAACACGTCAACAAAACAGACTCCGCTGTTCGAATCACGCACATTCCAACGGGCACAGTTGTTCAGTGCCAAAAAGAACGTTCGCAACTTCAGAATAAACAAACAGCAATGAAAATGCTTACAGCCAGACTGCATGAACTTAAAGAAAAAGAACGCCGGGAAAAAGAACAGGCAATCGAGAAGAAAAAAATCGAATGGGGCTCACAAATCAGGTCGTATGTTTTGCATCCATATAAAATGGTAAAAGATCACCGCACAGGAGTTGAATCTCCTCAGCCTGATGCTGTACTTGACGGCGACCTTATTCAATTTATAGAAGGCTACCTAGTAAAATTTTCGGAGACACCATAGAGCACCATGAAAACAGAACTTTTACAGCGCGTCGAAATTAGCATCCGCAGTATTATCTCCATCGACAAAAAACCACACATCTTACTTGGACTTTCCGGAGGACCTGATTCCGTATTCCTCTTTCACAATTTGTTAAAAATGCATGACGCTGATCTTATTGATTTATCTGCCGCGCACTTAAACCACGAGTGGCGACCGGAAGCTGAAGACGACGAAAGGTTCTGCAAAAAACTCGCATCTAAATACAATGTCCCGCTCATCATTGAACGCGCCAGCAATATTCCGGAGCACAACAAATCAAACGGCTCGCTGGAAGATCTCGGTCGCCGCATGCGACAGCACTTTTTTGAAGAAACAAAAAACGCTCTCCGCTGCGACTATGTCGCCCTCGCCCATCACGCCGACGACCAACTCGAAACATTTTTTATCCGGCTCGCGCGTGGAACAACTTTGAAGGGACTGTGTTGCATCCAGCCACGCAACGGTTTTTACATCCGCCCGATGCTTTCGCTTTCAAAATATGAAATTTTGGAGTTCCTCGAAACCAACAGAATCTCGTACTGCATCGACAAAACCAACGAAGGAACCAGTCACTTGCGCGGACGAATCAGAAATAAACTCATCCCACTTCTAGAAAACATCGATGCGCGACTCCCATCGAAGATCCTCGACACGGTTGAACACCTGCACGCCGAATGTGTGCTGCTGCAACAAGTTGTCGAAGAAACCACTAAAACGATTTTTCCACATGGAATCGAAAATTCCGGAGACCTCGCCGAATTCAAAGCACTGGATGGAGCAATGCAGAAGCGAATTCTCATCTCGGTCATTGAAAACTCACATGCAAAAATTAATCCTAGCAATGCGCTACTGCTCGAAATTCTGCGCTTCTTAAACTCTCCGCGCGGGGGGAATCACACCATCAACAGCTCATTATCGGTATCAAAACACGGAAAAGTTTTTTCGATCAACACCAAGGCTTTTTAGCCTTAACACTGTTACAACCGTGGTCTGAAAGTGTATCCTTGTCATGTACGGGACCAATCAGTTGGAAGTATGACGTGGAAGCTCAGAACAAGACGCATGGCACGACACATGCCTCAAACGTTTCAAGAAAACGAGCAGCAATAGTATCGCTTGTCTTGCACTCATGCATCTTCGTTTTCTTTATTACTACCAACTTTGCGCCCAAAAAATTTAAAGAACTCCGTGAATTTCTCACGACAAACATCGTCACACCGGAACAACAAGACGATCCCGGCGAAATAATTCTTTCACTCGTTGACGCACCAACTTCATTATCATCGACAAGCGATGCCGCAAACATCGACAAGTTACAACAACAAGAATCGTTAGAGGTGGCTGAAGAAACCATTGAACAAAAAGAACAACATAAGAAAATCGAACAAGGAGTCGAAGAAGACCCAACAACTTTCACCGAAGCAGGAGACTTTCCCGTCGCAGACATCCCAGTAATTATGCACGAGATCCCGAAGGTTGCCTCTCCTGAACAACCAAGCGATGACGCGAAAGAATTCTTTTCACTCGCCCAAAAGCTTCTTCAAAACATAAAATCTGAAGAATCCGGGCCCGGCGACTACGAAGGCGGAACGCAAGGCATTAGTGCTGTTGCTGATGCAAAATCATTTTCCTACCGAAAGAAAGTTACAGAGCACCTAATGTCCGCATGCAAAATCATGCGAAGTCGCTACTTGGACAACATCAGGAACGCTGCACTCCCAGCACAGGAGGCTAGCCTCGATATCGTCATCAAAGATGATGGCTCAATAAAACACGCAAAAATACTTGCATCATCTGGAAGCACTGCCTTTGATGAATTTGTTCTGAAAACAATTCGCTATGCAGAACCATTTCCATCAATTCCAAAACACCTAGGGATCAGCGAATTCAAATTAAGTGGCATGTACAACATGCCGACATAGGATTTAACTCTTCGCACACAGCGTGCAATACTGACATTGCCAAGCTGACGGCCTCGGGAAGGGAGTGTTGTGCCTAAGGTTGCAATTATTGGGGCCGGTCTCACCGGACTCTCAACTGCGTATCACCTGGAAGAAAAAGGTTTTTTTGATTACGAAATTTTCGAAAAGAACGATCAACCGGGAGGACTCGCACGCTCTGTACACGTTGACGGCTTCACCTTCGACTACACCGGTCACTTCGTGCACATCAACAATGAATACTTTAAGAACTTCTTTGAAAACGTAATCGGCAAAACAGGATTCACAAAAATCGTCCGCGACTCACAGGTTTTCACACACGACAAGTTTTCGCCATACCCATTCCAAACAAATCTATCTGGACTTCCGACCGATGCCATCTGCGAATGCATCGAAGGTTTTGTATTGCGGCAAAAACATTTGCACCCTGTCGACACCTTTCGCCAATGGGTTTTGAAATACTACGGCACTGGGATTGGAAAGTATTTTCTATTTCCATACAACGAAAAAATTTCTGCGTACGACCTTGATAAGATGTGTCCATCGTGGGTTCAGAATTTTGTGCCATCAACAACGCTTGCCAACATTGTCGAAGGATTAACAACCGAACACTCAAAACAGGTTGGCTACAACGCGCACTTTTGGTATCCAAAGCGCGGGGGAATCCAGCTCCTCGTTGACCGCCTACAAGCCAACATTACACAAAAAATTAAAACTGAATTCCAACTCTCGTCCATTGATCCAACTCAAAAATTCGTGTCATTTAAAAACGGCGACTCACGTAGCTACGACATGTTGGTCTCAACGGCACCACTCAATAATCTTGTCGACTCGGTAAAAGAGTCGGGCAACATAAACTTTTCTGCCGCAAAAAATAACTTACTGTGCAATTCAATCTTCGGATTCAACCTGGGAATCAATAGACCATTCGAAACAAATGCGCACTGGGTTTACATTCCAGAGAAAAAATACAATTTCTATCGCCTAGGATTTTGGAACAACGTTGTTCCTGCAATGGCGCCACCTGGATGCGGTTCGCTTTTCGGCGAGGTTGCATACATTCCATCGCACACTTCAGAAAAAATTGCGAAACAAAATCTACGCAATGCTATAGCTCAAACGAAAAAACTTTTAAAGATCCAAGACTCGGAAGTACTTGTTGATCACACGCTTCAGATACCGCATGCCTTCGTTACTCACAATCGCTGGCGCGAAGAGAATTTGAAAAATCTGCACGCGAAACTTCGCGAATTAAATATTTATTCGATAGGCAGATACGGAGAATGGAAGTATTCTAGTATGCAAGATGCGGTGCTCGACGGAAGAGCAACTGCAACCGCGATTCTCACACGCCTAGGACATGTTGCTCCTGCCGCTCAAGTCAGCCGCATACCGAGACCCACTTCGCGGGGTCTCTGATCTGTAAAGAGGTTTAGGTGTGGGGAGCGCTCTCATGAATCTTCTAAAAAAGTACTATCAAAATCGTCGAGTCTTAGTAACAGGTGGAGCCGGATTCATCGGTTCGCATATCGTTGAAAAACTTGTTGCCTCGGAAGCACAGGTAACGGTGCTAGATAACTTTTCGACGGGAAAAGTCGAAAATTTAAGATCCGTCCTTCATAAGATCCACATCATCGCCGGCGACATCACTGATATTCCAACGTGCGAACGTGCAACACTTAAAAAAACCCATGTCTTCCACCTCGCCGCAATGGTTTCCGTTCCAGACTCGATCATCAATCCAGATCTTTGTTTCCGCATCAACACATCCGGAACCAACAACATTCTGGCTGCTGCCGCTCGCAACAGCGTTGATCACCTCGTATTTTCATCGTCGTCTGCAGTTTACGGCAAACAAGCCGGAATAAATTCAGAGGCAACAGTAACTTCGCCTCAGTCGCCGTACGGAGAAAGCAAACTCGAAGGCGAACACCTGTGCAAAGAACACTCGCAAAATTCCGGTCTTCACACTACAATACTTCGCTACTTCAACGTGCACGGAAAACGCCAGAGCGCACGTGGAGGATACGCAGCAGTCGTCGCCAAGTTTATGGATAACTTGCGGAACAAGGCGCCGTTAACAATTTTTGGCAACGGCAAACAGACTCGTGACTTCGTC
>JABIAA010000059.1 GCA_018656485.1 bacterium
CAGCAAGACAATTCTGTGTGGGGCCATGTGTTCCTCGATGCAGGAACTGGTTGGAGCACGCCGATTGATTTCATTCCGCTTGCCGATCAACAGTACGTGAAGCGCAATACTTTTGATTTGCGTGCGGCAGTTGGATTCGGTGTGAACATTGTGTGGCCATCGCCAATTCGATTCGATTGGGGTTACAAACTTGATCGCAACCGTGCAATGGGAGAAAAGACAAACGAGTTTACGCTTACGATGAACATGCCTTGGTAGTAACCAAAGATATGCATCTAGTCTCTTGCTCATAACATGATCCCCCGTGTAACTTCACATCCATATTGCCATAAACTTGTGCATGCCCAGTGGTTATCTGCAGGGGGAAATAATGCGACAGAAAAGCCTTTTGATCATCTCGTTTTTTTTAGCGAGCGTGTCAGTAAATTTATTTTGTGACGTTACAATTGCGAACAAAACAATTTTGCGTCCGCAAACTCGATGGCTCTGTGGTGGCGTTGAGCGATTCAATCGCTACAATGAATCGACAAAAAACCAGCTCATAAGAAATTTGCAGATACAGGCATCGGGAATGTACTCTTGTTCTTTTGGAAAAGCGAAGGCTGGAAAACTACTTGGATTTGCAGGAAAAAACGAAATTTCGATTGGCCCAGGTTCAGACTACGATGTGAATATTGAGTCGATCATCCACAAGGGTGCGAACGATGGAACGAATTCGCCGACGATGCGCGGGACTTTGAAAATTTTGCCGCAGGTCAAAGTGCAGGGCTTCAAGCTTGCTGCTCGAAAGTGGATGCAGGATTTTTTCTGTGAAATTTCTACAACTTTTGAGCACGTGGAAAATTCTCTTGGCTTAGAAGTGTCCGGAGAAACCCGCGACTCCAATTCGCTTTACGGAATTCTCGATTATTTCCAGGGCGACATTTACGCGCTTAGTGGAACAAGTCGCTTGCAAGATCGATTGGCGTACGGAAAACTAACGAACGAAACGACGGATTCAAATTTTGCCGACGTATCGTTCACTGTTGGTTTTGATAAATTTTTTGGCGACAAGTGCCGAGCAGGAATTTACGTTGAGGGAATGATTCCCGTCAGCGATGCAAAAACCGGCATTGATCTTTTTGAAGCAACGGTCGGGAGCGGTGACCACGTCATGATCGGTGCGGGGACACGGTGTGTCGTTACGGTTATCGACGATTACAAATATTCGTGTGGCGTAACGGGAAGCTTCGTCGAACGTTACTTTGTTGAGAAAAATGAGATGCGCACCCATGGGATTTCGATTAAAGATTCCACAAACACTGCCTTCACTCGCGGCAATATTGCGTGGGGTCATTACATGCTTGCAGGAATTCCAGGCGAGAAGGGCCTGATTCCCCTTACAAATGTTTTGACGCAGACGACTGGTGTGCGACCTGGCATGGAAACGATTGCCGACTTTAGCTACTTTATCGAAGGTGATCGTGGGACAGCATCTGTTGGATATAGATTTTATGCGCGGGGTTCGGATTCGATCAGTGTATCTTCGTGGGATGAGAACAAATACAAATTAATTCGAGATCCGCAAAATTATACCGCAGGAGAAAACATTGCGGCAAGCGGGGGCGGTTACGCCACCTCGCCAGTTCTCATCGATGAGGAGGCCACTCGCGCTCCGGCGACGTCAACGCATACTTTTTACTTTGCCGGAAACTTTCGAGCCCCAACGTTGCCAGTTGATTTTGGAGTTGGCGCGGCGATGGAAGTTGCAACAAACAACGCCGCACTTAACAACTTTGAACTTTGGTCGCGTCTCAGCGTCGTCTTCTAACGCCTAGTCCGATCCGGCGATGCAGGTTTTGGTCTTGGGGTTGTTGCAGTTGTTCGTTCTTGCGGTGTTGGTCTATATTCGGTATCTGCCCCCCATACCTGTCGTGGTGCCACTGGAGGCTTTTGTGCTGGTTGACGTGGAGCTATTTTTTGCGTTGGCTGCTGCGTGCCGACCGTAGCGAACCCGACTGGCTTAATCTTTTTGGGGCCAAATAATTTCGACATAAATCCTTTCAGCTTGCCCCATGCGTCTGCAAGTTTGCTTTTTTCGGCGGCTGTCTTTGTTTCTGACGAAGCGGTTTTTTCTCTTAACTTTTTAACAGCATCAAGCATTTCGGCGCTGACATCTTTTTTTGTTGGTTCCCTCGTTTGTGTTGATTGGTCGACGGGCATTGTTTCGAATCGCTTTTGAATTTTAAGCATCTCCCGATGAAGTTTTGGGTTTTCTTTGCTAGCTCTTGCGGTAACCATAGACATTGTTTCTTTTATTATTGATTGGTCTCTTTCGCTAATTGACTTAACGATTTCTGGAAATAATTTTACGTAAAAGTGCAAGTTCGAATTGGATATTTCTTCGACTGCGTTGTTGAGGACAGATGGAAGTTCACGTGCTGAGAACGAAGTTTTGACGATCTCCACAGCTTTTTCTTTGCTGTCAATTCCGTCGGTGTGCTTCACAAGAAACTGCATTCGATCATCAATTGGAACTGTGTGTGCTATTTGTTGTGCAATTTTGAAATCGTACGGACTGTCCGGTAATCCGTAGAGGCTTTGTAGCCTTTCTTTGTCGACGAATGTGACCATTTGTGCAAACGATTCCGGGTCGTCCGTTGTTTTGCCAATAACCTTCTGTTTGTTATCATTGGTTCCTAAGAAAGTTTCAACGGCGTTGGATACAGCGAATGCTGGCGGCGAAGATGCGAATAGATATTTTTTGAAAAATTGATCCCGATTACTTTGGAATTCTGTTTGCATTGCAAACTTCGTGACTTTGGAAACTTGGTGCTCCACGTTCTTATTTTCTAGCTTCGAACTTGATTCTATTTTTGGTCTTGTGAATTCTGCGAGAAAGAACGGTAAGGCTTCATTCCCGGGGTTTGAGCTCTTTAAAATTTTGTTTGTATCAACACTCCAGTTTTTGCCAATTTCATTTAGATAGTGCAGCTCCCCAATTTCTATTTTGTAGGTCATCTCTTTTGTTTTAAAAATAAGCATTTGTTGGTTGCTGATGATGCTAGGATCATCCTCGGCTGTAAGTCTTTGGTATTCTATTCCTCCAATATTGTCCATGAAATCTTTAATGGTTTCATTTCCGGTTAGATTTTTAATGACGGCACTAAGTGATACTGGTTCATGAGTTTTGTTGGCGCTTTCACCTGGAATTTCTGCGTCATCATTCGTGTTGTTGTATATGACGCCATTAAGATTAGATACCACGTTCATCCACGCATCATGTGCTTCGGCCTTTTTTTGACTATCTGTTGTTGGATATTTTTTGAAGAAGGCAACTGCGCGGAATTTTGCAAGTTTCGTTGCTTCTTCCTTTGTCTCATCCGCAGGTGGGGTCAGTAATTTTTCTTCTTGGTATTTATAAAATTCTTCTGGTTCAACGTTGAAAAGTCTAAAAAGATTTTTTTCGTTTTCATCATTGTTTGAAAATTTACTTTGCCCCCCAAGTGTGTGTGCTCTTACAAAATTGAACAAACTCATGAATGCGGTTTCGGCACAATTTGAATATTTTTCCCCTCGGAATTCTCCTTTGCTATAAAGAAGTTTTTCTGGGGCTGCAACAGTTTTTATCCCGGCAAAGAGTGCGAGGAGTGCGCGATTTTTGGCAATGGTTTGGTTTGGATCTTTGCTAAAAAATCCTTCTGGCGCTGTTGCGAATTCTTTACGAAGTTGTTCGTACGAGCTTTCATTGAGTCTTCGCATCTCCTCATTTGGTTTATCTTCAGAAAGTGAGACCGGCTTTTTCGGATCCGGTGAAATTCCGGCTTTAATGCCGTCAAAGAAGTCATCTACTTTTTCAGAGATTTTACTGTGCTTCCATGCGCGTGCAATGACTAGGCTTTTAACGAATTTTGCACCAGCTTGTCCTTTGTTGTTGACGTGTTGTTTGACAAGTATATTGAAATCTCTGAGGTGATCATCGAGCCACCATGGTGCTGTTTTAAGCCCCATTTTTTTTCGGTCCTCGTTTTTTTTCTCCCATGCTTTGTTTTTTTCTTCTACGAATTCTTTATCGAATAAATCATTATTCGTTAAGGAGAATGTGCTTTTTATTTTTTCCTGAAGTTCGTTTGGGCTTTTGTAGCCATCCGTTATTGCTGCCAGAACTCCAAGTCCCTTCGGTGATAGTGCGCTGACGAAATGTGTGTTGCTAGATAGGTTAAGTTCGCCTGCAGGATCGCGTGAGAAAAATTCTTTGACGATTTTTGATGTGCTCGATTTTGGATTTGTGTTTTTGAGGATGTTGTTGAGGTATGGGGTGTCAACAAGTAGTGTGCCGTTTAGTGGTGAAAAGCTAAGGTACTCGTCTGAGAGTGAGTTGATCATTTTTTTGACATCATCAAAAGTTAGTGAGTTAATTCCAAGCGATGTGAAAAGTGCCACGGAAATAAAAATTATTTTTCGCATTTCTTGTCCCCCATTAAATGCTTTGCGTGATTTTACCATGGCATACCAGTTGCCGGTGCATCAAGGTTTCTAGGTCCTTGTTTCTCATAAGCTTGCCAATCCACCGCGTGGGAGGGCCCGAGCGGTTGGTTGTCTAGTGTCGTGGAGTTCGAGGTGTTGTGAGTCTGAGTGCCCTGGGGCTTGGTATTGGCGATGTGCTCAATGTCGTTTCATCTGTGGTGTTTGTTGAAACGAATGACCGAAATTTATTCCATGCCTTTCTAATGAGCCCCTCTTCATATTGTTTCCGTGGGCTTGTTGTTGGTGCTGCGCTTTGTTGCTTTATCCTTTTTTTTGCCTGCTTTTTAGTTGTTTTTTTCGGATGTCGAGGTTCATCCATTCCCGCTTCATGTTCAGCTTTTTTGAACATAGATAAAATAGCTCCCAGCTTTTCCTTTTCCTCGGCCTCCTCGGCTTTTCTTTTTTCAGTGGCTTCAACTTCTTTTTGTTCCAAGATTATCTGTTCTTCGACTTCAAGGCCGACTTTTTGTAGGTGAGAATAAGCAGATAACTTTTTTTTGAGCCCTTCCGTTGCTTCTTCTATTTTTTTCGCTTTTGTCGGATCGTCTTCGCTTATAGAATCTTCGTCGTCTGTAAGGTCTTCGTCTGAGGAATTTAAATTTATATCGCTCTTCGTGAAGGATATTAACAACTGCACGATGTCGTATATTTTTTGCCGCTCCTTGGGGTTGTTTATTTTGGGAAGAGCGGTGCGCATGGTTGTTTCAAAAAAAACCAGATCTTCAGGAGATTCCGCCATTTTTATTCCGTAGGAGATTGCATCTGGCAGTTCTTTCTCTGTAAAAACTTTTGTAACTAGTTCGTTGGCCGCTTTTTTGTCGCTGACATTTTCCACGAGAAAGTTCATTCTTTTTTTGTTCGGGAAAATGTGTGATATTTTTTCTGCGAATTCAGGGCTAAATTGACCTGTTAGCGGCGCATATTCTCTTTTTAAGTGGTGCTGGTTCATAAACATGTAGCTATCGGCGAGTGCATTTAGATTATCAGCGTTTCCGCCGATAATGTTGGATTCTCCCGTTTGAAAAAGTAGTTCGAGTCTTCCATATCGCCCAAAATTATTTGTATTCATTGTAAAGCCGGACAGTAGGTAATCACGAAAAAATTCATCTTGTTGGCCTTTGGGAAGTTTTTGGAAATGTCTTACAACTTCTGCTAGTTGGTCGGTTTTGATTACCTTTTCATCCATTGGTTGATTCATTCTTGCGAGTCCAAACTGGCTGTACTGCGCAAGCCAAATTGGTAGGAATTCACTTTTGTTTGTTCCGTTGAGGATTTCTAACGCGTCAACAACGATGTTGTCGTATGAAGTTTGTGTGAAATGTTTTGGTGCAATTCCTAATTCAAATGTTACATCGTCTGAAAATATTTGAAATTGCCTGACTTTTTCGCCATCATTACTTGAGTACGAAAGCCCAGATGTTTCGACAAGTTCCTTGATCGGCTTTTGAGTTAAAATTTGAACGACTTTTTCTACGGATGACATTTTGCCAGGCTCAATTCCTCCGGCCATTTCGGCATTCTCTTTTCTGTATTCTATGTTTGGAAGGTTTGATACGACATGTAACCATTTGGTGTGTGCTTCGTCGCTTTTTTGACTGTCTGTTGTTGGGTGCATCATAAAAAAAGCAATTGCGCGGAACGCGGCGTATTTTTTTGCTTCTTCGGGTGTTTCGGTTAGATCCGGATTTATTTTTCCAGATTCCAAAAAATCCTCAAATTTTGTTTTGGAGATGCCGAATATTTCAAATAAGTTTTCTGTGTCGCTGCTGCCTCCAAAACGATCGGCTCCTCCAAGTCGATGTGATCGTATAAAATTGAATAATCCCAAGATTGCAGTCTCTCCACAGTTTGCGACTTCTTTGTCCCGAAATTGGGCCTTGAATTTGTATGGGATTGTCTCTGGCGTAGCTGCGCTGAATCTTCCGGCGAATAACAATAGCATCAACCGGTCATTTGATGAAACGCCTCCGGGCAGATCGAGAAACAGCTTCCTTAGGTTTTGATAATCGAATTTTTGTGAGGTTTGTTTTTCGTCGGGAATTCTTACTTTGGGTTTTCCATCAGAATCTACAATTTTTTCTTCTAGCCCGGAGATAAAATCATCTGAATCTTTGAGTTTGTTATATGTTTTCCAGGATCGTGCAAGCACAAGTTTTTTTGCAAGTTTTATATAGCCTTCATCTTTTTCAAGAGCTTGGCTCAATGCGCCGTTAAATTTTCTTAGCGCTGCTCCGTCATGGGTTTTTGTGAAAAGGTTTGTGGCATCTTTGTTGAATGTTTCCGTTATTTCTTTTTTTAGGGCTCCTACATTTTTTTCATTGTCTTTGTTGTGTTCATAATTTCTTAGAATTCCGGTCAAAACTCCAAGTCCTTTTTGAGAAAGGAGGCTTGTGAAGTGGGTTTCGTCTGCGACTTTTAATTCCCCATCGGCGGGGATGAAGAAAAATTGTTTTATAAGATCAGATCTTGGTGAATTTTGTTCTCCGAGTTCAAGCATTCTTTGGACGGATGGAGTTTCTACGATTGTTGCGCCAACGAGCGGCGAAACATCAAGGCATTCATCGCTTATTTGTACGATCATTCCGTTTATGTCGTCGAAGTCTTTCGAATTAATTCCGAGTGATGAAAAAAGTGCCACAGAAATAAAAAATATTTTTCGCATTTCTTGTCCCCCATTAAATGCTTTGCGTGGTTTTACCATGGCATACCAGTTGCCGGTGCATCAAGGTTTCTAGGTGCGCATTTTCCATAAGCTTGCCAATCCACCGCGTGGGAGGGTGTGATCGGTTGGCTTAACGATGAGGTGTTCTTGGCGTTGCGGCCCGAGGTGACACTGCCCTGCGTTCTATTGGGCTTACTGGTCTTTGGTCAGTCATAGTGGTTTGCCTTGGCGATGTCCTTTCATTTCTAGGCGACAGTGTTGGTTGTTGTGGTGAGGGAGCCCTTCGTGCTACTTGTTCTTGTTGAGCCGGTCGTTGTGTTGTTTTTTTTGTTGGTTCTTCAGGTTCGAAAAATCCTCTTACAAGTCCAGACAGTCCGCCCCACAGTTTTCCGAATGCACTTTTTTCTTCCGCGATTCTTTGTTTTCTTTCTTTTTGTTCGTCTCTAATTTTTTGTTGCGGTAAAGAGTCTTTCAAGGGTGCGCTTTTTTTTGCTTCAGCCATTTGATTAGAAATTATTTTTTCACTGATATCCTTTAATAGCTCTTCAAAATCTTTATTGTTGATCATAAAAATTTGGTAATCAGGAGATGTCTTCGTAGTTGTTTCTATTTTTTCTTTTATTTCGTTAGCTTCTTCTGTGGGGAACGATCCTATTATGTGCGGTAAAAATTTTTTCTGAAAATCCATTGTATATGACAGTAAAACTTCGTTTGTAAATTGGGCTACAAGTTCATCTTTTGATAGAAATTTTTTTACTAACGAAATTGCTTGCTCCGGGGTTTCGACTTGAACATATGTTGCGAAAAAGTTTAGCAGATTTTTTTTGTCTACGATGTGGGCTATTTGTTTTCCAAGTTCAACTGTTAATTTTTCTGTAAAAAACTCCGTGCCTGTACTTTCCAAAAGGTGCGCTACAATTTGCGAGTATGACTCAGGGTGGTCCATTTTTCTGAGTCCTAGCAAGTTGGGACTAGAGCTGTCTAGTAGAAATTCAGTAATGGGGGCTGTGTCGTTGATTGAAGGCGATGAAAATAAAAAATTTTTAAAAATGAGATCATGATTTTTTGGTAAACTTCTTATTAGAGAAATAACATGGTTGAGATTTTGATTCTCGGTTACTGCATCCCTAGAGAACGGGGTCAAACTTATAAAGCGAGAAAGATAAAATGGTAAATTTTTACTTTCTTTTAAGTCCGTCTGGCCAAAAAGCTGTTCAATGGTTACGCTTCCCGTTAAATTTATATTTATGGAATGCTTATAATGTTTTTCTCCGACGTTTATCGTAAACATTGTGGAATCTGATTTTAAAGATATTTTTTTCG
>JABIAA010000060.1 GCA_018656485.1 bacterium
AGAAATATCACAACGAAAATTTCCGTGTGGCAGCACACAATAAATTTCTGAATTCCCGTGCGGCTTTGTCCTAAAACACCCCACACATTTGTTGCAACGTGGCGCACGATATCCAGATGTCCCCAAACAATACTTCCCTAGCCATGCCCCAGAGCCAAGCTTTTCAAAAGAGGCCATTGTCGATTTCCCCGGTACACACGAAAGCCCACTGACAAGTGGAACCGGTAAACCCAAAGCCACAGTTCCCTTGGGCTGAGAATCCTTTGGAAGCTCGATGGTTCCAGTTAATTTTGTGTGCCGCGTTGGGCAAAGCGTCCAAGCAAAACGAATCCCGTTTTTTCCAATCTCTCCACACGATGAAAGAAAGTTGCGAGATTTTTTATTGTCAATGACGGCAAGCCGCGCAACAAGCGATTCACGGTTTCCGACTCCACCAACAGCTCCACGCGCTACGAGCGATTCTGCAATTTTTATTGGAAGCGAAGCACCCGCTCGCTTCAACAATTTCGCAAATGAAGTTAGCGCACCCTCATCGGTGTACCACCTTGTGCACTTGCTACGCTGATCGCTTCTATAATTTACATGGACCCCGCTGTCCTGCGGCAACAATGACCCAGCGCAGCGCCCATTTCTAAACGCTAAATTTATTCGATGATGCGCATCTTTTCCCAACCCAGGAAGGTCACACGCACCGTTAAAGTTTCCCAAGAACTTATTCTGCCTCTTCCGCCTTGCAACATTTCCACGCACAAAGAAGTTCTTCAGAACAGTCACTCCGCTTATAGCCCATGCAGAATTTTTCACGTCCGAGGAAAGTTTAAACCTTCCACTTCGACCACAGTCAATTTTTATTCCGCCACCAAGTTTGAAGTCATTCGCGCCAACACCTGTCCGAAATTTGAAGAAAGCATTATTCAACGAAAAGTGCCGCAGAAAAACGCTGTCACTCGGAGCCATGATTAGCTTTAACAGCTCAAAAAACTCGCACTTTCCAGATTTCGTAAATCCGGTCTCAACTTTTACATCTTGTATAAAAATCTTTAGGTGCTTCTTTTTAAGAACCGCAAGAGAAAAACGATCAACCAAAATTGTCCCACTGCCGACCTTGCAGACACACCCAGGCATCGTCCGAGGACGAATTGTGCACCCACGAAATCCCAATGTACCAGTGAGGAAATCGACGGAACTATCATCAACCGTTACCTTCGCATCCCAATCTGCTTCAAGTTCAGCAAGAATCCCATCGGCCACACACTGCTGAACATCTTTGCGGCTCACGATGGCAAGCCCCGCAAAAATTCCAACGATAATAAATAATCCCCAGAAGTGAAGCAGCCGCATAAAAATCCAAAAGACACTTTACTTCAGACGTTTTTATTATACACTTTGCGGAATAATCATTCCACAAACACTGGAACAAGAAGCAATGTCATTCAACAAAAAAATCACAGTATTTTTGGTTGGAATTTTTTCTCTATATCCAATATTCGAGATCCGCACGGGCAACGCCCAAGGCGGAAGCATGAAGCCACCCTTACCGCATATCAAGCAACCCCCCATCTACCCCAAAAAACAATGTAACAGCGAGCATGAACAAAAACTTGTAGACGAATGCGAAAAACTTATGATCAATATTGCCATCATATTTTTCAACAACCAAACTTTGATCAATGGATTTTTATTTGAAAGATACAGCCTCAACAAGGGAGTCAACAACCTTATGAACCCAATTGAGAGGCCAAGAACAATTGAACTGTACGCACATCTTTTTTGGTTGGCTGAGTTGGTAGTTAAAAAGGGAACCGAAAATTTTCCAAAAAACCTTTTTTGGAAAATTTTTGTTGCCTACACAGAAAATCTATCGAGACGATTACCAGAAACCCCTGATGGACTGGGACTTTGCAGTGATTTGATCTCAGCCAGTCTTGCTTCTGTCGCATCAGATGAAGTATCACTAAAATTCCATAAAAAATCACAAGACCTTATGGAACTTAATAAGCAGCTCAATCGATTAAGCAAAATATTTATTGAGATAAAACAACAACCTCATACACCAGAACAACAACCAAAAGAGAGAAAGCAACGACCAAAAGAGAGAAAGCAACGACTAAGAGAGATAGAGCAACAAATAAGAGAGGCAAAGCAACTCGCCACCAACATAAATAGATTAAAATTAACACTCGCGGATATGGATAAACGCATGGAAAGAACAATGAGTTACGTGAAAAATATCACTTAACAAAACAAGATCAAACCTGTTTTGCACAAAAACATTTTACTTACAATATTTTTATTGTACGCTTCGTCAAATAATCACTCTACAAACACTGGAACAAGGAACAATGTTACTCAACAAAAAAATCACAGTATTTGTTGTCGCAGCTTTTGCTTCATCTTTCGCAACCGCCGGATCGATGGTGTCAAAGGACATTTCAGAAAAGCCCGCGATGTTTGCGACACATGTCAAAAACCAAGCACAACGGTTTATTAGACAATGTAGTGATGTGTGCCTTGAAATTGCTAGCAAGATACCCACTGCGAAAAGCTGTAGTACGCCTGAAATTATTGCGATCCGCAAAAAACGGATAGAGGATCGAACAGAACTTGAAATATGCAAAGAAATCTATTGGATGGCAGACACAATACTGGACCAACTTACAGATGCAAATCGATACAACTTAGACCTTGTTAAAACAGCCTTTGCCACCACTGAACCATTTTGGGATGTGTTGACTTCATACAAAGATGCAGTCGACACCAAATTCCGGGAGAAAAGCAAAAAACTATGGTACATCAAGGAATTGGCCTCGTTGGCAATGCATGAACTTTCCCTCCAATCTCTTATCCACGAATGCAAAAAAGCAAGGCGCATTAAGTCAATGAATGATGAAATTTCAAGTAAGCATTCTATCGACTGCCCTTCCGTTATGTTTGGAATAGCATTTGCACTTGAAGGACCAGAGAGGGAAGAAATAATAAACCGATATCCGGCCGCAGCCAGCGAACTACGAGAATTGGCAAATTTGTCATGTTTAGATGATCCCAAACAAGGGGAATTCAGAAACCGAGATAAAAAGCTCGCGAAATTTGGATGTCAAAAACTGGAGCTTCCACCAACAGCAGAGGAAAACGTGCAAGCTCTCCTCGCTGCAATTCCAGACGACGCCCCTAAGGCAGCAGCAAAAGAAATCGTTAAAGAAAGAGACAGCCGACGTACTTTTAGTCAGCCCGCTAACTAGGTAGTCACGACCATGCACTTCAACTTGCAAAAAAATCAAATCTCTCGGATTCTAGCAGTGATGGCTAGGCACTTGAAATAAAAAAGGCTGCACTAAATCACCTGGAAAGATCGAATTTTATCTCTCGAAGGGGCTTCAAACAAAATAAGGAACAACAATGAAACTAAAAAAAATCTCCGCACTTTTCGCTCTAACTTTTGCGCTGTGCTCATCACTCCAAGTCCACACTGGATGCACGTTCAGCTGCAGCGTTGACTACGAAGCAGCGCTGCCGATTCCGGAATTAAAAGAGTGTGACAACAAATCCGAGCAGAAATTTGCAACAGAGTGCAAAAAATTAATGGAGAAAATTCGAGCAAGAGTTGGAAAGAGCAAAAAATATCTCAACGAATTCATATGCGCGAGAGAACAAATAAAAACATCAGACAACGTCATGAAGCCGCTTAAAAAAACAGTCTTTGTTGAAATGTTGGCACACCTGTATGTGCTGGCAGAGGGATCAATCGAAATCGGAATTGAAGCCGTTCCTAGAGATATTTTTTTTCAATTCCTTTCCGCATACACATACGACTTTTCAAAACTTCTTCCATGCGATCAAAATGAAGAGTTTCGATTCGATTACACTTCATTTTTGCTTCTGGACATCATCTCAACAAGATTCGAATGGCGCAAAGCCCAAATCAGAACACTGTGTAGCAAACCCGTTGAAAAGCGACAAGAACTGCAAAAAAGAAAGGGCATTGCTTACGAACTGCATTCCCACTTCAAACAATTCGATTTCAATAAAAAAGATAGCGATTTCTACGAAACAGAAATCAATAAAATCGAACTCGAGTTCGACGAGCTCTACAAAGAACAAGCGCCATCCATTAAAGAATTAGACGAAATAAACGCCCATGAACAAAAAATTAAAAAGTATATGACCACATTTATTTAACCAACCACTTACCGGATCACTTAAAAATAGAAGCCAACGAAGGAAGGCTGGACTGTGGGGGCCCAGCTCTAGCAACGCATTAAATTATTTAACCTCACTGCGTTCAGTTTTACTTACCAACTTGAAACACGCCAAACATGGAAAGTTCTACCTGTTCCCGAGATTCACAAGATTTAAGTTAGAAAGGCTTTTACTTCCAACATTTTCGTTATAAACTGCGTCAAACAATTACTCGCAAATATTTTGAAAATAAAAATGACATTAAAAAAAATTCCCGCCATTTTTATTGTGGCTTTTTTGGTTAGTCCGCAAATTAATTCTGGATCAGCCGCAGGAAAGCTTAATTTCACTCGCACAAAATACACCGGAAGCCAAGCGAAACACATGAGCAACAGCTTCCAGAAAAAAATTGAAGAATGGGAAAAAAGTTATCCGAACAAATGCATTAAACTCGCGACAGTAATATCTGAAGACCAGGGCGATAATTACGAGTTTGAAAATGCAATCGAAGAAATTTCACAAGGCGACATTTTGCAACCGCTCCAAAATCCAGAAAATCTTCCTCGTTCAATAATTTGCGCACACCTCTACCTACTCGCAAAAATGGGACAAGACGAACAACTTGAGGACAGAACATTTTGGAATGCGATGCATGCATACACAAATAATTTTACAGAGGATCTTACTGGGGACACTCCATCTTCAGATGACAAAGTTTTGTTCACACTCTTTTCAACGGCACTCACCGAAACCTTCCTAGAAAATGAGAAAGCTCTTTTGGAGAGCCATAGCGCAGGAAAAATTGTTATTGAGCAGTTGGTTTTGGACGCAAAAAACAAAACCCTCGATATGCGTTCTGTAAAAAAGCTTTCTTGTGAAGAGCGAAGTAACGCAAGAGACAGAAATAGAATCGCAAAGAAACAGAAAGAAAAAACTAGCAATAAAATGAGAAAGCTTTGCGAATACTACAAAGAAATGAAACCATCCCAAAAAATAAAGCCATCCATAAGTTCACGAGAACTGGATGAATTGTTTGCCGCTTGTCCGCCAGAGTTCAATCCATCGTACGCCGCACCACAAATGCCATACTTCACGGACGAACTAGATCCGAACCCACCCAGCGAGCTTGAACCTAGCGCACCGCCATGTTTTTAACCAATCCAATTCAAGCTCAGAAAAAATCCCATCAGCCACGCACTCTTGAACATCCTTGCAACTTACAATAGCAAGCCCCGCAAAGATTCCAACAATGACGATCAATCCCCATTGATAAAGCAGCCGCAAAAAACGCAAAAACCCTTTTACTTCCAATGTTTTCATTGTACACTCTGTCAAATAATCATTCCGCAAATATCAGGATAAATAACAATGTCACTTAACAAAAAAATCACAGCTATTTTCGTTTTATCTTTTTTAGTCAATTCATTTATCGGTCAAACTCATGCGGGAATCTCATGTTGCAAAGAAAGAAAGAAACCTTTCGCACAAAAAGAAACGGCATTCTTTCAAAGAAGAAATTCATACTGGCAAAAATGCAAAGAACTCAGGCAAGCAATATCTGATGATCCAGAAAAAGACTATTATCGATACGCAAATGCAAGAACTATGATCAAAGGTCGCAAACCATGTCCAAAATTCCAGCCGCTAGAAAACTTTTACGCACATCTATATTTGAAACTAGAAAGAAACTCAAATCAAAACAATGTGCGCATAATCTATTTATATTCGGAAGCCTACCGCTCACATTACCTCTGGTCTACCATCCAGAAGCGTACAAATAATTTCACAAGGGAACCTCACGAAAACAATACAGAACGACTCCCCATAAATAACGTTATGCTCAAATTATTTGAAGCAGCCCTCGAAGAAAGCTATTTGGAAAAAGAGTGGATGAGTCTACAACAAGAATATATAACCCAAATGGAAAACAACCCAAATTTTCGCCTCGACTTCGATTGGCACGACAATGGAAAAAGAATAAAACCTTTCGAGACGAGCGTCTGTAAACTGAGAATGGTTTTTAACAAGAATGCACGACTGGAAGAAGAAGCGAGCCATCAAGTCAACGCACTGCGAAGGTACACAGAAAAGATGAATAGATCCAGCCACAACAGCCGGCTCAACAATAGACCTCCATCGCTCAACCCGTCGTACACCCCAGAACCAAGCGCACCAACAGCTGTCGCTCAGGATGCAAACTGTACCCAGCAAAGATAATATTTTTTGTTTGAGGTTCTTGCTTGCGTGTTGCAAGCTACGCGCAGCAATAATTAACAGTCATCTGCGGAAAGATGATATTCTCACGGACACCAAAGAAAAATCGAAATCGCCGTTTTAGTTGACCAGGCAACACCTTAAGTTCCATGACGTTCGCATTGTGGGGCTTCCCTTTGGAAAGTGTCCATGCTATCGAAACTTATCGCACGAATGTAGATCGCCTGGCCGCGTAGGGGCAGGCCCTTGCCTACGGCTCAACCTTCCTTGTCAGCAAATGCGACACCGAGGACTTCTTCAATGGAAGTTTTTCCCTCTTTGAGGATTCTGATTCCGTCTTCGATGAGTGGAACCATTCCGTGCTGCACTGCTTTTTGTCGGATAGACCCTGTGTCAGAATTTTTCATGATGAGTGGTGCAATTGCGTCGCCGACTTCCATGACTTCGAAGATCGCAGTTCGACCTTTGTATCCTGTTTTCATGCACTCGTCGCATCCGACGGCTTGGTAAAATTTTATTGTTGTCGCACGCGCAGCTGCAAGCCCAAGGCGCTTTAAAATTTCAGGTGACGGCTTGTGAACTTTTTTGCATTTGTTGCACAGCGTTCGCACAAGTCGTTGCGACACGACGCAGACAAGCGTTGATGAAACGAGGAACGGCTCGACGCCCATGTCCACCAG
>JABIAA010000061.1 GCA_018656485.1 bacterium
TTCAAAATTATTCAAAAGATTTTTCGGTCTAGCAGTTGTCGTTGCAATTTGTTTGTGTTCGCAATGTCGCTGTTCCGCCATTGCTAATGCCGATGTTTTGTACAATGCCGACGACATAAAATCAAAGCTTGATGGATTGGATTCCGAATCACAGAAAGCGATGGCAAGGTTTGCTGTGGGTTTAAGAGGAATGCCAGATGAACAACAAGCAGATTTATTTGCGAGGATGGTTACGAAGGCAGACGAGAGCGATAATAAATCGTCTTCATCTTTGATTAATCAAGCTGCGGATTTATTGGAAGAACGGCAGGAAGAAGTAGGGCGGGCAAAAGCAGCCACAGAGGCTACGATGCGACTTGCGAACACAGAGTCTGAAGTTGAAAGAACAGAAAAAGAATTAGCTAAAATCGACAACGAATTTCTAGAAGATGGAAATCGTCTTAAACGAAAAGAACGGCTTCTTAAAGTGTTTTCGGATGAAGGCGGGACAGAAAAAAATCAAGAAGTTGCTTCGCTAAAAGCTGAAATTGCAGAGTTAAAAAATAAGCTTGAAGATGTTGTTCGGGTGAATCAGATCGATGATCTCGGAAAGCAGTTAAAAGAAGCTAGAGAGCGTAAAATGTGGGCTGACGAGGTGATCAACAAAATTGGTCCAACGGAAAACGAAACCGGAACAATAAAAGTGCTTGAAGCTGAACTAGATAGAATTACTGGTGCGGCAAAAAGAGTTCGTTGGGCGGATGGTGTGAATGATGCTCGCCCAGATGATGGACCTAAAAGAATTGGGCGTGCTCAAAGAATATCGCCAGAAATAATCGCAAGAGATGAAGCTTTTGCTCGGCGTTATGTACAAAATGCTGACGAGGTTTCCGCACGAATGAGAGGCCCTCGTAAAAATATTGAGCCTGTTGTAGAAAGAGTTCCAATCAACATCGATATTTCCTCACATCCATTGATGCAGCAAAAAGCTGAAAGGCCCAAAGGGTTCTTCGGGAGGATGAAGGCTGGGGCATTTAATTTGAAAAATAACGCTGTAGGTCGAGTGAACCGGTGGTTTGGGCGTGGGAAAAAGTAGACGATAAAAGCGTAAACTAGTGAAAAAAATAGGCAAAAAGTTTTAGATTGAAAATTAGATGAGATGAGAAAGATGATTTAAAAAGCTCGATAAACAAAATTGGGTGGGGACCCAGCCGTCGCTAAAGTTATGGCGGGCACAGAAATGCCTTGGTGTGGCAGTCCGCGAGTGAACAAAAGGGGAGTTTGGGAAGTGAAATTTGGTTCAAATTTTTTCTATAAATTTCTAGGCATGGCAGCCGTTGCATTGCTGTGCGCATCTGTCTCGCGGACTGCATTTGGCGACGGCGGGCCTTCGGCTAGCACCAGCGGTCCTGATCCGGCAACAAAGCCATCGCTGTCTCCGTCTTCGTCCAAAAGCAGTTTGTTGCCAAGCGTCAACTTAGATATCGGGGGCAGCGACGATGAGACCCTTCATTTTTCTGATGTTGAGTTCAGCAGCGATGATCAGGGCTCAAAGGGATCTGTGCCCTCAAAATTACCAAAACCTTCTGTTCCCGTGGCCAGTGGCTCAAGTGGCGGCCAGGCTGCGCCAGAAGGTTCCGAATTTGAAGTTGCGCTAGGTGAAATCCAATTCGATGAAAAAGTAAAAACAGAACTGAAAAAACTGTGGGACGGCCTTGCAAACGCTGATGACGAGAAGAAAGGAAAACTTTTTTCTGCCGCGAAGAATGCCGCAAATGGTTTTGTTGATGCCGGAATGTTAAGCGAAAAAATTGTCAAGTTCGTCGAAGACAATTTTACCAAGCCACTCGTCGATCAAAGGCTACATCTTCTTTTGCCTGCTGATGTTGACGTTGTTCTCACGGCAATTCAAGTCGCGAAGAATCTTGGAATTGACAAAATGGTCGATGACTTTTTCGATGCCGACGGAAACATAAAACCGGAGAAAAAGAAGTGGTATTCCAAGGGAAAAGACGAAGATGCTCTCACAGAAGATTCTGAAGCATTAAAAACTTTCCTCGGAAAAGTTAGCACCGCAGAGGTTTTTAATGAAAATGATAATTTTTCGGAGAAATTTATACCAAAATTTATTGGGGTAAAAAAGACGTTGAGAAGTGGCGTTGACAAAGATAAGTTACTCGGGAGGGTCAAAGATCTGAATGCCCTTGGAGACGGTTTTAATCAATGGCTTAAGGCGCGCGGCGGCCAAAGACAAATTAAAAAAGAAGAGCTAGAACAACTCAGGAAAGAAGACGCGCCAAAAGTTCCAAGTATTTCCATAGACAATGCAGACTTTCGCGAGAATGGTGCCAGTGCGTCAAGCGCCAGGAGCGTGAGCTCTTTTGGTGGTGCAGCAGCGAGCCTTTCGGATATAGAGTTGGAATCTGACGAAGCGAAAATCCAGAGACTCAAAGATAAAAAAA
>JABIAA010000062.1 GCA_018656485.1 bacterium
ATAAAAAGCCTTTCTTTGGTGCTCCACTTGTGTCAACGGCAACTGTTTTAGGTTGAAGTGCCCCAAAGCCAGTTGATGCACTTTTTGCGAAGCTGTCGACAATGCCTCCTACCGCTTTTTTGACTTTCGTTGTGAAGCTTGGTGCGTCGACTTCAAGTTTCGCTGATTCTCCTTTCAGGACAGCAAGGCGGGATTTTAGAACGCGAACTTTTGCATCTCGCGTGGCGTTTCCAATATCAACGACTCTCTGTTTTGCGGTCCGAACTTTTCCGTCTGACGTTGTCTCGATGTCGACCGTGTTTTTTATGGACTTCCAAGTTTTGCCTTTTTCGAGTTCGCTTATTTCTTGTTTGATTTTCTTTTTCTGGTCTTTAACAAATTTTTTCTTGGCTTTGGCTTTTAGCTCGTCTTCTTTCCTCGCATGTTTTCGTGCTTTTTTGGTATATAACTTTTCGTCCTTCGCAGCTTGTTTTAGTGCATTTTTTGCATTTTTAACTTGCTCTGGTGTTGTTGCTTTCCCTAGTTCTTCGGCCGCTGCTGCTTTCTGTGCCTTTGCCAGTTGTAGCTTCCCTTCAAATCCGGTTGCAATGACGGTTTTTGTTCCGTCATCATTATCGATGACCTTGTATTCACCCCTCATGACTTTTGTCTGATTATCAGCGAATGATCTCATCGCAGCGTCTCCGTCAGCAGTAAACTCGTTTGCGGCTTCGCGTGCTTTTCCAACTTGTTGTTGAGCAAGTTCTATTTCAGCCGGTTTTGCATTAGGAGTTTTGATAATTTCTGCGAGGGCGGACTCTTTGTCTAAAAGTGCATTTCTAAAAACTTTTTCCTGTTCCGCAATTGCATCCCCAAGTCCTTTTGATCGCGCTTTCATTTGCTTGTGCGCAGCGTCAACGTCGGTGTCGGAGTATTTGTTAGAGCGAGGATCTGCGATGTTATTTTTTTTGATAAATTCGTTGAAATTAAATGCTGGCTTCGGAGGAGTCGGAGTCGCGGGTGGCATAACAATTTTTGCCACTTCCGCTTCGATCGGTGTCGGCAGAGGTCGTTTTGCCTGTTCATCGGCTTCGGATCTTAGTCTTTGTGTTTCTTCCTCAGCTGCACTCGCGCGGTTTTTTTGTTCGTCTAAATCGCTTTCAACGCTGGTGAGCTGAGCCCTGAGCTTTTCAGTTTCTTCGGTGCTTAGGTTTTTGCTGACATCAAGTTGTTGTCGAAGCTTTGTGCTTTCTTCTTCAAGGGCTGTTTTTTGTTTTTCAAGGACTACGGATCTATTTTTTTCAAGGACTTTTGAAAACATTGTTCCTGCAGTTCTTGCTCTTTGCTTTACGAGATCGCCTTCCAAGCCCTTTGCCTTGCCTCCGGCATCCTGGGTCAGGCGAGTCTGTTCATCGGTTGCGGCTTGTGCGGTTCGAGTTTTTTCTTCTTGTTTTGCGATTTGGGCTTTCAGCTTTTCGATTTCTTCACTTTGTGTTTGTTGTGTTTTTGATTTTTCTTCGCTGAATTTTTCTGTGAGTCTTTTTGTTTCTTCTTTCGCCAACCGAAATTTTTCTTCAACATCTTGAATTTTTTTCGTGGTTTCTTCGGTGAGTTGAGTTCTTTGTGTCTCGAGTTCTTCGGCGGCTTTGGTTTGGAGTCTGGCGCTTTCTTCGGTAGCTTCGGTCTGTGCTTGCCTCATGTCAGCGAGTTCAGTCTCAAGTTTTGTGGCCTCATCGGCTTTTCGTTTTGTTGCTCCCCTTGAAAGCAGCGTGGCAACTGTTACTTTTCTTTCCTGGCCGGCTTTGGCTTGCTCGGTTTCGGTTTGTTGTTGTTTAAGGCGGGAGGCTTCGGATTCAAACTGTTGGAGTTTTTCTTTGTCGCTGGCTGTTTGTGAGCTGTACTGTTCGGTGAGACCGAACATTTTGCTTACGTCTTCGCTCCGCTGCCTTTCTGAGTCCGCAAGTTCGCGTTTCAGCTTTTCAACTTCCTCGGCATTGTTTTGCGTGGCTGCGAGTTTGCTTTTCAGCCGAGCGACTTCAGCGACAGCTTCAGCACGGGTATTTGCGTTTTCGATTTCGGTTTGAAGTCCTTCTACTGTTATTCCTGCAGAGGCTAAAGAAG
>JABIAA010000063.1 GCA_018656485.1 bacterium
CTTCAACAAAAGCAAAAGCCCGGACCTCACCATCGTAGCAAAGCCAACAGACCGAACAGAAAAAATTGAAATCGCCTGCGGTTTTCGCGCAAGAAAAGACGCGACGTATAAAATCAGTGCCGGCGCAAGTAGCTCTCCTGGTTGGACGCTAAGCCCGCGGATCGTGATCCAACGAGATGCGCCATGAATCCTTGTCGCCATAGGAAGAAACGTCAATGCAATCCCCCCAAGCGCAATGAAGTACCAAAGAAATGCGCTGCGTTTAAAAAAATCAAGCGAGATCCTAGCACCAACGGTGAATGCAACCAGCCCGGCTAACGCATAAATAATTTGTCGTTTTAGGTAAAATTGTGGGTTCCCAAGTTTTTCCGCGGCATAAAACGAACTCGCTGAATACACAAAAACGATGCCAACGCTGAGCAGCGCGCCAACAACAATCAACATACAAAACGCGTAACCTCTAAGTCTTGCGACACTGTCTCGGTCCATTTCTCTCCCCAAGTTTTTTTGTTACCAGCTCTTTGAATCTTTTCCCGCGCTCTTTGTAGTTCGAGAACAAATCAAAGCTTGCACCACTTGGCGAAAGTAATAAAACATCCCCGGGGAACGCCAGAGAAAAACCGGACTCCACCGCTTCCTCGAGCGTGGCACATTGCACCGACTCGGAAAAAACGTGCGCTTCACCCCCAAAAGCAACAACTTCGCGAACACAGCCAAGGCTTTTCCAAAAAGCATCTTTGCCGGAACGATCGACTCCTTTGCCAAGCCCACCAACAAGCAAGACAACTTTCCGACCACTGAGCCGACGGAGCGCGGCAGTCGTAGCCTCAACAACAGTGGACTTTGAATCGTTGTAAATTTTTACCCCACGGACGGTCCCGACAAATTCTATGCGATGCTCGCCAACTTCCTCAATCGTTGCACACACTGCAGAACGAAAGTGCTCAAGCGTCAGCTTTCCAACATCTTCACCAATCGCCCACAAAAGCCCAACCGCTGCGCACACCGTTCGAGGAAAAATCCCCGAAATCTCCGGCACGCCACAAAGTCTTACAGGTTGACCGCCTCTCTCACACAACGTAACCGAACCGTTGCGCACAGCAATCCAACTCGAGTTCTCTGGAGGCCGAACATTGTCATCACACATGAAAACAAGTTGCCATTGCAGGTTTTCGTAATTTTTAAGCCCCTCGACCATGTGTGCGGCCTCGGCTGGAACGAAAGAACGACCAGTGCTCACGACATCGAGCACCCGACTTTTGGCTAAAAAATATTCCTCCATCGATCCGTGACGCTCAAGATGGTTTGGGGACAGGGTCAGCAGCGCGGACGCAGCTGGATGGAAATTTGACGCGGATTCCAGTTGGAAGCTCGAAAGTTCCAAGCCGGCCCCAGAAATTTTATCCTGCTCCGGCACCAAATCCAGCATTGGCAGCCCGATGTTGCCGCCGGACGCGATTGGAAGCCCATCGCTCAACAAATTAAAAAGGTGCGCAGTAAAGGCAGTCGTCGTTGTTTTTCCCAAAGAACCCGTTATCGCTATGACCTTTTTTTTAAAAAGTTGAGTGAAAAGATCAAGTTCACAGAAAGTTTTAGCGTTGATCCCTGGATCATCAGGAACAGGAACCCCCGGGCTCAGTAACACAACATCCATGGAATTACAAAAATCTTTTAGCGATTGTTCTGACCCATGCACAAAAGTTATGCCAGGCTCAACGCCATCGACAACCCTCTCATCCCAAACGAACAGCTTTGGCTCGGAGGTTTGCATGCATCTGGATTGCAATATTTTTATTGCCACGCCAGACGAACGCAAGCACTTCGTAAATGATTTCCCGACAACGCCATAGCCAACAATACCGCACTTCACAGATGATATCTCCACATACTTTAATCAATTTGATGGCTCATTGTATCAGGCGCCCCATTTCAATGCGAATCACAACAACATATAAAAACCGTAAAAAACCGCTTAGTTGCCCGGAAACTTGGGCACGGCGCCAAAAATGAGAAAAGCCTGCTACAATCGAGAAGTTCGTAAAAATCAATCAAAGGAAAAGCAATCATGAAAAATCGTATCGTCGTCGCAGCCGTAGTAGCTGCACTTTTCGCAGGAAACGCCCAGTCGGCAGAATTTGACTGGAAAAAATATTCCACAATGGCCGGAATTGATGCTGGAAGCGCATTGTTGATGGGACTCATCACCACAATAATCTTGAAGGAAGAAGGCCAAAGCCTTGTTAAAGCCTTCAAGGCGCATAAGCTCGCCGTCGGCAGCTCAATGCTCATCGCAGCAGGACTTGCACATATTGCTGGCGCACACGGATTTCAAACCAAAAAAGATTTAGATATTGCAAAGGAAATTCAAGAATCAAAAAACACCCCGCAGCAAAACAACAAATCCAACTCAATGAGCTTTGAAGAAATGCCCCGAAAAGAAAAATGTTATAAAATTGACAAAATTGGGGGAGAAAACATTGAATTAGGCGGCCTATGGGAAGAGGCAAGCAATGCAGCCAAGGAAGCTGAGAAAATCGCCTCTTTGAAAGCCGAAAAAGAAACCTTCGAGGCCAACAATGAAAATAAATTCTCGACCTTTGAAGAATACAACAAGGAAGTCTCTAAAGCAGAAAAAGATGCAACAAATGATAAGGGGCAAATGAATTATCCAACAATGGAAAAAATACTAGGAGCCGACCAATATGCACTCCACATTAAAATCTGCGGTGCCGGCAATCTCGTGGGAGTTGACGCATATGAAGAAACGCTCGTACAAAAAATGAGCGAATCAGAGGCCTTCAAAAAACACATTGCAAAAGAAAAAGCCGAAAGACAAGCGCGGGAACAATCAATAAACCAAGAACGGACAGACGAACTCGACAAAGTGATTGAGCTACTTCCAACAGAGCTCGATTACCTCAAGCCATGGAAAGTTTTTGAAGGCAAGCGGCTCGGAGCTGCAACACCAGAAGAATTTGCTCCACGCAGCTGGAAGACAAGGCTGTCAGACGTCGCACTCTGGAACTACACAGATTTACAGCCAACAGACAATGGGGTCAACGAAGTTGAAACACATTAAACACACACCCATTCTCGAATAACACAAACTAAGATTTGGGCTCAGGAAAAACTCCTGGGCCCCTTTTTTCTTCCGCCCTCCGAAGGTCGGTTCAAATAGAATCCCAGATTATGCATAAAACTCCCCAAAACCGCCCTTATCGCCAAAAACTGGGCCGAACTTCAAAAAGCGGAAAAAACCTGATATCATCGGAAAACTCATAAAAAAACAATTAAAATCAAAGTAAGGATCTCTCATGAAGAATCGTATCGTCGTCGCAGCCGTAGCCGCTGCACTTTTCGCAGGAAACGCTCAGTCGGCAGAACTTATCGAAAAAGGACTTATCGGAGAAAGAATCAGCACAAGGAAAAAATGTATCGCAATGGCCACAATTGATGGTGGAAGCGCATTGTTAGTCGGCCTAGTCACCACAATGATCTTGAAGAAAAAAGGTCAAAGCTTCTGCCGAACACTCAGGACCCGCAAACTCGCCGTCGGCAGCTCAATGCTCATTGCAGCAGGACTCGCACACATCGCCGCGATACACGTGCTTCAGACTATGCTAGATTTGAAAGGGGCCGAAGAATTTAAAGAGATAGTCAACAAAGCAAACACTGAAGGCACCGAACACATAGCAAAATTTAAGAAACTTCCAACACCGTTCAACTACCTAGCAAAGTGGGAACAATCAAAAATCAAGGACCCATTGGACCGACTCAATAAAATGATTAAGCAACTTCCAACGCCGCTCGATTTCTTCAAGCCATGGAAAGTTTTTGAAGGCGAGCGGTTCGGAGCTGTAACACCAGAAGAGCTTGCTCCACGCAGCTGGGAAACTCGACTGGAAGACATTGCACTTTGGGAATATACCATAGATTTAGAACCGACAGACAATGGGAACGACGAAGGTGAAACATATTAAACTCACACATTAATTCTCGAATAACACGAACTAAGATTTGGGCCTGGGAACTTTTCCCGGGCCCCTTTTTTTTAACTCACTGCGTTTCGGTTTGTTTAACCTCGCGCCGTGCCGGCCATAGCCTTGTACAAAGGCTGGCTTTTAACCCTCGCAACTTGCCACCCTTTTGAAAAATCGTCTTTCGGGAAGGACTGCAATGAAAAAAATTCTGTTTTTTGCATTGGTGTTCAGCGCAGCACAACTCAATTCTTTGGATCAAAAAGTTTTAGAACTCGGACGCTCGTCCTTCGTAGATTTACAAGGAGCCTCACTTGATTTTTCTGGCGCCCCAGAAATTGCGCACGCCGTTCTCAAAGCGCTAGGAGACGACAGTTTTGCAGAAGAGATGAATGAAACCGTTCGGACGCTTACACTCGTTTCGTGTCAGCTTAGTGAACTTCCAGAATCCATCGAGAAACTTAGCAACCTAGAAGCATTGTCTATCTCTGACAACAACTTCACAGAGATTCCAGAAATTGTGCGGAACCTAAAAAACCTCCGGGACTTTGCAGCAAGTAGAAATAAGATCGAAGAAATTCCAGAATGGATTGGAGAGCTTTCAAAGCTGGACGCATTTTACATGTCTAAAAATATGCTGCGCACACTTCCAGACTCTATGAAAAATCTCACAGCATTGAAATTCATTGGACTGATTGGAAACCGCCTAGCAAAAATCCCGGAATGGTTCGGAAACTTCACACAAATGGAGGCACTGTTCTTGCATGGCAACAAGATAAAAGCAGTCCCAAGTTCATTTGAAAAACTCAAAAATTTGCGAGCTGTCAACCTCACTGGAAACTCATTTAAAAAATTCCCAGAGGTTTTGTGTAAATTGCATCGAATGGTAACACTAGATCTTTCGTTCAACAAAATTACAGCACTCCCCGAATCCATCGGGGAACTCTTATCGTTACAATCTCTAAACCTTAGCGGCAACGACCTCGAAGAACTTCCACAAACAATCGGAAAGCTTCTTCAACTCGAAGAATTATTCATCCGTATGAATCGAATAAAAACACTGCCACGCAGGTTTAAAGATTTGAAAAATTTAAGGGAACTTGGCCTTGGCTTCAACAGAATCAGCAGACTTCCAGATTGGCTTGGAGAGCTAGGTTCGCTAGAAAAACTTGTACTCTTCGGAAACTACATACAAAAACTACCCGACTCAATCGGAGATTTAGAACATCTTCGAATGTTGGCTCTCGGCGACAACCGACTTAGAGCAATTCCAGACTCAATGAAGAACCTGAAAAACCTTCGTACACTGTCGCTGAGCTGCAACAATTTAACAACATTGCCCGAGTGGCTTGCTGATTTTGAAGCCCTGCACCTTTGGGCATCTGGCAATCCACTTGAAAGCATCCCAGAATCTGTTTTGACATCATTCCCACACTTGCAAACAACGTCATAACAAAAGAGGATGTGGAGAATTTTTTGTGTGCAACAACGCGAGGTCTCGCCCCCCTTGGGCTTCAGCGCCCTTGAGTGAAGCCGCACTAAAAATATCAACTTGAACGATGTATGCTGGTTTTCCATTTCTTAAAATTGAAAACCCGTTTACCTTGAAGATCGCAGCCCCGTGATCGAATGACATCGCCAGCGCTGGATTTCCTTTGGCGTCGACAAGTGAAACTTGTTTCACCAATGGAGCCTTGCGAAGTTTAGAAACAACTTTATGTTTCTCCACAAAACCACCCATGCCTGCACTATTAAAAATAATTTTTACAGTGTCACTCTTCTCACCACTGGCAATTATTTTTTCAAAATCGACCTTCCCAGAAAATTCAAATGTAACCTGTGTCGAATATTTGAGGCTCAAGTCAATATTGAAGCGCTCGAGCGACTTCTTCGGTGAAGCGCCCGGGGAGCTCGCGTGCCCCCACTGCCCTACAAAAGCAAGACACATCACCACGAGAGCAAATCTCATGTTCCCCCCAATCGGATAAAATGTAGCGAATCCAAGAAAAAATATTTGGCCCCCTCACAGCCACACTACCAAAATTCATTTCAGATAGTCAATGGAGCGGGCCGGGCGAAATTCACACGAAAAAGATCCTAAACCTACGATTGTCAGGAGGGTTTGCAAAAAAAGAGGACCCCTGCAAGACTTTCAGTCCCAAGGAAAAATAAAATTTGTAAGTTTTTATCCGAATAAAATGGAGATCACAATGAAAAAATTAGTCGGACTTTTGATGTCATTGTGCGCATTCACAGCCGCACACTCCGGTCCAAGCGACGACGCTCTTTGGGGCAGAGTAAAATTCGAAGAAATCAGACCACTCCTGGAGATGGACCTTCCAATTAACTATGACATCTCATTGAGAGCAAAAGCTCTACACAAGATGTTTGCCAGAGAAATTGAAAAACTGCGAAATGACATCGAGAAAGACCGCAGAGGGATCGCGCGAATGCGGGCAGTGTTTCACAATGAATCTAATTCCGGAGCAAGAAAAGAAATATTCACAGAGATCAGTAAATTGCGTTGCGTAATCGAAGGCACAAAAAAAGTCTGTCGATCTCTATCGAGAAATTTTAAACATATTGATCGTCGCCATTATGAGATACCAACAAAATGAACGACTGCTTCAAAACCAACGACCAAAAACTCCAAAAAAGCGGGAAGTAAACCTCCATCAAATAAGTCTACAGGCAGCGAATGCATGCTCTCCAAACGCAAAAAGAACAAAGATAAACTGTAATTCAAAATTCGCAAAGTAAAACAAAACTGAGTGCAACGAGGTTAAACAATGCTGAGGTTTGCCGATGCAAAATAAAATTACCGAAGGTGATTAAACAGAACTGCGTCGAGAACCCCCTGCTTTCATAAATACATCTTGTCCTTTTTAGCAACTTGTGTGAAACTCCTTTTCAGAATCATCTTTGTAAAAACACAAGGTGTGGCATGCATAGAATCCGCAACGTCATCGCGGTCGTTTCACTAACACTTTTTTCCCGGGCACTTTTTTGTGCTGGACCGCAAGAATGGAGAGACTGTGCTCAGATTAAAAATGATATCGCATATTCACTTAAATCCGCGGACATTCTTACAAGAAAAGAATTGCAACAACTGGACGACCTTTGCAAAAAAAATAAAACAGTAACAACGTTTTTTATCCACTCTCTCGTAGCAGGTGGAATCGAAGGGATCCCTCAGAAATTTGTACGCCGAATGGCTGCATCGATACTCGAAGAAAACGAGTTTATTTGCGCAGTTCGAGTTAGAGGGATCATACAACACGAGGTAATTCCCTCGGCAGAAAAAATATGCCAACTTCTTAGAAAAAAAAATCAAAACTGTTACAAAGTAATTATTGAAAAAAACAATTTGCTTCAGAAAGTTAGGCGGGTTTTATACGGTTACAATGATCAACGTTACTGCGAAGAACAACGTTTGGTTGCCACGACACTTGAGGAAGAGCTCGGGATCGGGGAAAAAACACTTAAGCTCACGGCGAAACGCTCATACAGGAAAAGCCCTCCTGCCACAATCCGCATTCCCCAGAATGTTCCTCAAGCAAGTTTATATATCGCACAAGTTGAACAAGCGCCACCAAGTCCAACCAAAAGTAAAAAGTGGAAACGCAATCACAGGAAACGAGGACCGAAAAACCCCCGATGGATTCCCAAAAATCGATTACCAAACTAACTTGGTTTGGTACTGGCGGCTGCGCGGATTTTTTCTGTGAGCCCCAAGGTGACAATGCATTTTCTGAAGCACTTATTTGGGCAAAAAAAAACAACCTGGTCGTGCATGTTCTTGGTTCAGGCGCAAACACTTTAGCTAACGACGCTGGAATTCGTGGGCTTCTCATAAAACCCGCAATCAAAAATATCGACATCGTAAAAACTGGAGAGGTCACAGCTGGCTGCGGAGTCACAATCGAGGAATTGATTAAGGCAACGTTGGATGCAGGACTCACTGGGTTTGAAGTGTTCAGCGGAATTCCTGGCACCGTCGGCGGATCAGTCTTTGTAAACCTCCACTATTTCGAAGCATTTCTTGGAAACTTTCTAACATCTGCAAAAGTCATTAGTCGCAAAACGGGAAAAACTCAAACCGTCGAACGCGCGTGGTTCAACTTTGGCTACGACCAATCAAAACTTTACGAGGGCAACTATTTCGTCGTCGACGCAACTTTCCGGCTAAACCCAGCATCTTCGGAGGAAGTTTCATATTCACGAGGCAGGCGCTTTGAAATTATCCGACACCGCAATTCACGATATCCCAAAGCTCGAACATGTGGATCATTTTTTAGAAACTTTTTGCCCGAAGAATTACAATCCAAACAACTTCCGTACATCGCGTACTATCTTGATGTTTTAGGCATCAAAGGAAAACTTCGAGTCGGCAGCGCACAAGTTTCATCCCGACACGCAAACATGATTGAAGTCGATGAGACCAAAGATGCAAAATCTAAGGACGTCATCGACCTAGCAAAACTTATGCAGGAGCTTGTCTACAAAGAATTTGGATTACTCCCGCAACCAGAATGTCAATTCCTCGGGTATGAAGATTTTCCGCTTCACACCAAAAAATCAATCGCGTCCATCATCACGACGCGCAAAGAAACTTCATCAGGAGCACAAAAAGAAACGTCGCGGAGAAAATAAAAAAACGTGCTCGATGGTACAGCTTATACATAGGCATCTCCATCACTCGACAAAAAATAACAGCTTAGGGAGACCGAAATATCCCAGTACTTACATTACCGGTTTGGAGTGAGAATATGCAATACTTCAGGCACTTTTTATATCTTATCTTCCAAGATCGCCGCCCTGTACGCCTTCATGCGTTCAACCATGTGGTGAACATTATGAATACTTGCAAGCGAAAAAGCTGATAATTCATGAGCTTTAAAAAGATGGTGAAGGTACGCTGTCGTATAATTTTGGCATGTGTAGCAAGAACATCCAGATTCGATTGGACCAAAATCAGTCGAGCTTCCGGCTTTATAAATTCTACGAGTTCCTTGCCACGTAAATAACAGGCCGTGCCGCGCGCACTTCGTCGGATGTGCACTGTCGAAAGTATCAATACCGAGCGGAATGCAATGTTCCAAAGATCCGAGATCTGCAATCCCGAGCAAATGATTTGGTCGCTCGGTGGGAATGTGTGGCATTAATTTTTTTAACATCGTGATCATCTCGTCACGATTTTTTCCAACACTTCCACCAATCCCAAAGCCATCGAAATCTTGCGCGCCTAAAATCTCTGCGCTTTTTCTGCGAAGGTCGTTATCGATCCCACCGTGAACAACGGCATAAAGTGCTTGTTGCCGCGGATCGTTTTTATGGGCTTCGAGAGAACGTTTTTCCCAACGGTGCGTTCGTTCGAAAGATTTTCCTAAAGTTTTTTTATCAACGTGGCATGGAGGAAGTTCATCAAAAGAAACAATGATGTCAGCACCAAGCTTTTTCTGCGCAGCAATCGATGTTTCCGGGGTTAACAAAATTTTTGCGCCGTCACGATATGAGCGAAACAAAACTCCGTCTTCGGTAATTTTTAAAACAGAACTGTCTTGTTTTTTTGTGCCCTTGCTTTTGAGTTCTTGAGCAACGCCACCATAGCACAAACTAAAAACTTGAAAGCCGCCAGAGTCCGTGATGATAGGCTTCTTTCTATTCATAAATTTATGTAAGCCACCCGCCGTCTCGACAACATCCGCTCCAGGAGAAATCATCAGGTGATATGTGTTACTGAACATGAGATCGACATTTAACTGATCCACAACAACACTATCCACCGCCTTGAGCGCACCATTGGTCCCAACCGGAACAAACCCAGGGGTATCAATAATTCCATGCGCCGTGTGGATCTTCCCGACACGTGCACGCGACTTTTTTGACTGGTGAACCAACTCAAAACGAAACGAACTCATTGACTAGACCTAACAAAAAACTTAAATTTGACCCGAATAACGCCCACACCGCACCGTACCACATCCTCGGGGTCGCGCAAACTTAAAGTACAAAAAAGCACTTTTTCGAGTTAAACGAAAACACCTTTCACGCCCCCTCGCACCAGCAGCGGTTTTTCGCGAGGCTTCCAGCGATTCCTTCAATTTTGGACACCCATTTTGATAAAATAAATTTAATGGGGATGATCCAAAGAAAATCGTTTTTTTAGGAATATATAAAATGAAAATCAAAAATCTAATTTTGCTGGCAGTTTTTGCAATCTCAGTTGGCCAAACTTTGTTCGGAGAAGTTGTTACATACGGAACATACGAATTTGATATTGACAAGAGCAAAGAACTTAGCATATTTAAGGAGGACGTAGAACTGTTTTTTGAAGCAATAAAGAATCCATATTTTGCGAGTGAAATAGACAAAAAAGTAAAACAATTAACCATTTATGGGGAAGGCCTAAACGCGCTTCCTGATTCATTGAAAAAACTTACAAGCTTAGAAGATTTTTTCATTTACGATGAAAGCCTGAATGAAGAAGGGAGGCAAGTTAAAAAAGAAATAATAAAACAAACAATTCCAAATAAACTCAAAAAATTAAATGATTCCCTCGATGAAGATCAAACAAAAATATTGCTTGAATCACTAGACGATGAAGAATTCTTAAACAAAGTAAAAGAAAATACAACAAGTTTAAGCCTTCCCCCTGGAACCACAACACTTCCAGATTCATTCAAAAAACTTACAAACCTAGAAGAACTGAATGTTGATCTAGATCAACTGGATGCCGCCAGTAAAATATTAGTAGAACCGGTCGTCAAAAAAATATTGCTTAAAGAAATTGCCGATGGGAATGGAAGCCTTTTCCTCTCAAATCATCGCACAAAAACAGAAATATTTTTTAAAGCTCTTAATGATCCAGAATTTGCAAAAGCAGCAAACGAAAACTTAAGAGTTTTAGACCTTTCCAAACAAAGTTTAACAACACTTCCAGATTCATTTAAAGAACTTACAAACCTAGAAAGATTATACATTAATCGGGATCAACTCGATGACGCCAGTAAAAAACTAATGGAACCGGTAGTCAAGAAAGAGTTGCTTAGTGGAATTGTCGATAGCCTTGGAACCCTTCGTCTCACCCCTTATGAAACAGAAATATTTTTAAAAGCCCTCGACAATGATCCAGAATTCACAAAAGAAGCAAACGAAAACTTAAGAGTTTTAAGCCTTCCCCCTGGAACCACAACACTTCCAGATTCATTCAAAAAGCTTACAAATCTTGAAAATGTACAAGTTAATCTAGATCAACTCGATGACGCCAGTAAAAAATTAGTAACACCAATAATGGTTCAAGGAATTCTAAAACGTGTTACCGAAAACGGAACACTTATTCTCAACGGCGATAGGCAAAGCACCGAAATCCTTTTAAAGACAATAGAAACCAATCCTGAATTCGCTGAGAAAGCAAGTGAAAAAATCAAATCACTAGAGCTACGAAACTGTGATCTAAGATCATTTACCCCACATCTGAGCAAATTAAAAAATTTAAAAAAAGTAAATTTATTGAACAACCCCCATCTTGAACTACCATATTTTTCCAGCAACTCGCTTCTTGGAACAGAATTTAAAATTGACAACAGAGTAGAATTACCCCACCGACTTGCACACAATCGCAGATTTATGAACAGCGATGAAGAATTACTCCTAAGTACAAGTCTTTCTGTTAACTATCCACTAATAATTGGTGGCAGACTTGACCTTTCCAACTCAACCAGAAGGAGCTGGTTTATTGCAAGAGCGCTACACAACGAATGGCCGGATGGATACTTAAATCGAATCGAAACAATCGTTACTGATGACTCAGCAGGCACTCTTATCGAAATTATGAATTCCACAAATGGTGTAAATTCCTCTAAAGATCCAACGATTGCCGAAAGTATCTTGAATAAATTAAGACATGACGGCTCCGAGCTCGATGACGAATCAAAAACATTCTTTACGAAAGACAACAGAAAGAGGCGGGGAACTTTGGAAGTCAAATCACGCACCGCAGCAAGAATATTTCTCAAACAACTTGAAGCAGGCATTGAATTTCCAAACCTAGAAACGGTTAAACTTAACGGCCTAGGGCTAACATCAAAAGAACTTGAGCCACTTGGAAAAAAGATTGCGAAGAAAGATCGACAAGGAAAAATATCCTATACCCCAACACTTCCACAACTCAAAAAATTAGAACTGTTCGGAAATGATATGGACGCCATTCCAGAATCATTCCGAAGCATGCAAAAGCTCGAAGAATTAGATGTTCAAAACAACAAACTTACAACCATGGACAACATAACATTCGACCGCCTAAGAATTTTGAACGCAGGAGAAAATGAACTTACAAGTATTCCAGGAGATCTCGCTGTCATCGCACCAAAATTAAAAGAAATTGATTTTGCCCGAAACAAAATAACGAAAGTCCCTGACTCATTATTGAAACACCCAAATCTAAGTTGGATATATTTGGAAGAAAACAATATCTCTCAGCCACCAACCCTAGAAACCTACAAAGCATTTGTCGGCGGTCCAAATCAACCAATGAAAAGGTTTGTAAGTTTTCTAGGAAATCCAATCCTGGACAATCTACGAAGGCGGCTAGATACAGAAGATAAAAAACTAAGCAAGCGAGAGCGCGGAATCATTAAGTCCATTCTTGCCCCACTGAATGCAATTCCAGGGCAAGAGAAAAAACAACATGCGCGAAATCAAAAAAAACGCCATGCAATCCCAGTTGATTCCGTTCTCGAAAGAACTAGGGATCTCCGCAAACAAAAAACAAATAATTGGAGCAATAAATTTTCCCCAAATCTGTTTGACATGGAGAAACAAAAAAAGACAGACCAGCAACACGCGAAACGCGAACTAGAAACTAAAAAAAGAACTCTAGATATATCCCGCAAAATAATTAGCACGAGGCCAACAAGTCCAACCCAACGGCCACAAACACCAAGCCTACGCAGAAGTCGGTAGTTATTTACTCGTGGAAACAAAGAATTTGGCGACTTTAACGACCGGGCTGACTAAAAGAATTGCAGCGAGTTTGACTACAAAGCTCATTGCGATAATGTGCCACACTGAGTTCACAATTCCGTAGAGCCCTGCAAATGTGAAGAGCACGGTGTCCAGCCCCTGGCAAAAAGTTAGAGATACAATATTTCGCATCACGGGTAAGCGACCCCAGAAAGCTCTTTTCAGCCACGCGTAGATACGGCGTTCGATAAGTTGAACAAAGAGCATGACGAATAATGACGCAATGATCACTCGCGGTGTGTGCTGTAAAACTTCTGCAAAGTGACAATGCATCGCATCACACTGCGCATACGAAACATGTATGATGCTCATAACCAAAAACCATATTGATGATGCGAAGCCGATCCAAATAGCTTTGCGCGCAGCATCACTTCCAAAAAATTCTTGTAGCAAATTCACAGAAAAAACTGCACCAACAATAAAAACGTCAGCACATGTCACTGTGAGGCCAAAAAGCACTGTCTGCTTCGTCACAAATAAATTCGCAACAACCCACTGTAGAGCAACAAAAGTTATTAGCGCACATCGCCCCAAGCCCAACGCCCCAAGCGCAGTCCCGCCAACGACAAGTGCGTGGCATAAAAATAAAACTTCATTTAACATAACCACCCCATCCTGGATACATTTTTTCAGTCATACTACCAAGAATAACTCGTTCTGATCTTTTAGAAATCTGCCTGCGGCACGGTTTCATAAACCCTACAAGCGAATCACGAACTTTAAACATCATGTTCATAATTTTGTTGCTGTCGGCAAGGTTAAAGACACGACTGTTTTCTGAACAATCAAACCGTAAAAACTCATCATAAACATGGTCAAACATCCCAAATTGAAACATCTCACAAGATGTTGGGCGAATTTCACCACCTACGAAAAAAGTATATGCTTGGGAACAAAGAGCTGGATTTTTTACTTTTTCTTTTTGATCTTTTTTTATCGAAACAATCCTTTTCATAAAACCAGATTCCTTTATCCGACATCTGATCTCATTGTGGAGAAACGCTACAACTTTCGCAGATTCTTCACATAACTCAAAGCGTCGAGACCTTCCAGCGAGAGTATCAAAAAAATGAATAAGCCTGGCGGAGGCATCACACCATTCCCATTCCCCTGCGGCTTGGCAATCAAAAATAAGATCAGGAACTGCTTTATTGCACCATAAAAAATTTACTAGTTCTATTATCGCCTCAGGAAAATCTTTGGTATCAACGTGCGCAAATTCAGGGTGTATCGCCTCCAGCTCAACACGAATTTTCACCTCTTCAAAGGAAGGGCTTAAGTGAAATGGCCGGCCGAAACGGCCAGAACCAACGGATACGCTTGGCATCCAATAATCCATAATCCCTGCATGAGAACTAAATGAACACAGCAATACAAAAATAAAAAGGATGCGTTTAAAAACGTTCATCAAATCAAATGTCCAAAAAATTTGTAACTAAAAATTATGAGCCATGAATCGCATTGTGCCTTAGATAAAAAGCATTTGCAAACTTGGAACATTAAAGTCGGTTTTATGCGCCTTTGTAAATAAGAACCCACGTTTGACAAAGTTAAAACCGTGGGGCATCCTTTCGCACGTGTTCAAATTTTTTTGTTTCCTAAATTGAGGGAAAGTTGAATAAAAAAACATTGTTTTTAACTTTGGCGGCAGCACTTGCAGTCTCGCAGGAAAATATAAAAGCTTCCGGCCCCAAAAATTTGTTTAATACGATAAAGAGCGCAAATAAGCCATCTCCATGGTTAATCCCACAAGCATTCAATAAAATTCGCGATTTCACTTCATTGTGCGCAAAAGCTCAAACTATTATAGACGGACATGGGAAAGAATCTTTTGTGACACCTCTCGCATCATTTCTACAAGTTCTAACTAGCCCCGGTTGCCACGAAACAATCGGAGATGCAATTTCTGAAACAGCCCTCGCGCTGAGAAATAAACGTACAAACAAACTTTCAAAAAATAAAAAGCTTGCCGCATTGATACTTAGGCTATTTAATGGCGCCATCACAGACACTATTCCAGGTTGCGACAGAAAGCTCAGCCCCCGCACCCATTATGCTGTAGCTGAACTCTGCGACCTCATTGCCACAGACTTGATCCGCGGAAAAGAACTTTTGGATAAAGAATATTGGGATAAGTGGACGATCACGCATTTTGTGGCAAAGATCCTAGGGGTGGCTTTATGTACCTCACCTCGCTTTGAAGTTACGCAAGTTTCTACCGCCGGCTCGTAGAAAACAAATCCCAGCCAGGACACCTTTACAACAGCAACACACTAATGACCAGTAGCAAGCTTAAATCAGAGCCGGTTTCCTCGTAAAAGTCTCTGACTTTCCGAAAACCGGCTTTGTTGTTAGAATGTGCGTATGTTAGGCAGGATTGTCGATTTGATGCAGGGTTCAAATGAAAAACGTAGCAACGCTAGATAAAATATTCGCACTGAGTAAGCGCAGAGGGTTCGTCTACCCTGCCGCCGAGATCTACGGCGGACTCAACGGAGTCTATGACTTCGGACCAATGGGTGTAGCCTTAAAAGATAAAATTAAAGCAATGTGGACGCGCGACATGCGCACATCCGGCAAAGACATCGTTTTCATGGATGGCTCAATCCTTGGGCAAGAAAAAGTCTGGGAAGCCTCCGGCCACACCGCAAACTTCAGCGATCCCATGGTCGACTGCACAAATTGCAAAAAGCGCTACCGCTCAGATGACGACGGCTTCAACATCGAAAAGCCCTGCGCAAACTGCGGAAAAACAGCGTGGACCGAAGAGCGCGCATTTCAGCTCATGTTCGAAACACAACTCGGCGCAGTCTCCGGCAGCAGCTCCGTCGCCTACCTCAGGCCAGAAACAGCTCAGTCGATTTTCATCAACTTTAAAAATGTGCTTTCGACGTCACGCGTAAAAGTTCCTTTCGGGATTGCACAAATCGGAAAAGCCTTTCGAAATGAAATCACGCCAAAACAATTTTTGTTCCGCGTGCGCGAGTTCGAACAGATGGAAATGGAATTCTTCTGCCAGCCAGACACCTCCAAAAAAGATTTCACATGGTGGCTTGAAAAGCGTGGGAACTTCTACAAAAAAATGGGACTCGACCAATCTAGGGTTCGCTTTAGAGAACATGCAACCAATGAACTCGCCCATTACTCAAGCTACTGCACCGACGTCGAATACGAATTTCCGTTCGGTTGGAAAGAGCTCGAGGGAATCGCACACAGATCTTGCTATGACCTTTCACAGCACATCAAGCATTCCGGAAAAGAACTTTCGGTTTTCGATGAAGCAGTAAAAGAATCGTATGTCCCACACGTTATCGAGTGCTCCGTTGGAGTCGATCGCTTATTCCTCACGCTTCTTTTCGACAGTTACCGTGAAGATGAAGTTGAAGGCGAATCGCGGGTCTACCTCGCAATCAAGCCATCGCTTGCACCAGTCCCAGCAGCTTTCCTTCCGCTAATGAAAAAGCAGACAGCAGCATTCAAGCCAACTTTCGAAAAGATCCGCGATAAATTTCCAGAGGTTGTCTTTGACGAAACCGGTTCAATCGGAAAACGCTACAGACGGCAGGATGAAATTGGACCTCCACTCTGCTTCACCTACGACTACGACAGCGACAACGATCTCTGTGTGACAGTTCGAAACCGTGACACACTCAAACAAGAGCGTATCTCTATCGACAAGATTGAAGATTATCTTTTGAAAACTTTAGCCGAGTGAATTTGAAAAATGGAATTCGCAAGCCGAATTTTTAACTGGTCAAAAAGAAAAGTAGAATCTCGAAGGGCACCATACGTTTTAGCAACAATGTTTTTTCTTGAGACTTTTTTATTTGTGCCGCTCGACCCACTGCTCGCATTTTTTTGTGTCCAAAGAAAACGTGACGCGAAAGCGTTTGCCGCACTTGCCGTAAGCTTCTCTGTCCTGGGTGGACTTCTTAGTTACGCACTTGGTGCGGGGCTCTGGGAAGTCATTGGCGCAAAGCTCGCAGGAATTCTCATCAGTAAGAACACCTTCGACCTCCTAGTGCTGAAATACAAATACTACGGACACTGGGTTGTGTTCTTCGGAGGATTACTGCCGGTTCCGTTTAAAGCTGTCACGCTGTCAGCAGGATTCTGTCGAATTCCTTTGATTCCATTCATCACTGCCGCGCTTGCAGCGAGGGGATTACGATTCTTTGCGGTAGCATTGGTTAGTGTGCATTGGAGTGAGAAGATCAAAGTTTTTGTTGACCGACATTTTCACCACTTGGTAGTTTTGGCCAGCGTAAAATTTTCTATTTTTGCGCTTGGGCTCTGGCTTTTGGTGCGTTAGCACGGGGCCAAGTCCGGTGCGCCGGGATTAACAAATCGTATGTTACGAAAAGGTCGTGCGCCAATTTCGCCTTGGCTTCTTGTTTTCGCTTCTTTGTTTTTTGTGATCATTTCTGGTTTTCTATTGCTACTGCTTCCTCAGATGCGGACAACAACAATTTCAATGCTCGACACATTCTTTGTCGCAGTGTCGTCAACGTGTGTCACGGGGCTAAGCGTTATTCCAATTTCAAGCTTCACAATGACTGGAAAATGCGTGATCCTTGGGCTTATCCAGGTCGGAGGGCTTGGGCTGATGACACTCTCGCTATTTTTGATCTCGCTATTCCTCAACTTCGGAATTGCCGCACGCGTGATGGCGGGACAAATTTTATCGTTCGAATTCTGGGGAAAAATAAAATACTTCCTCACGATGATTATCTCGATTACTTTCATCGTTGAACTTCTCGGAGCGCTTTGCCTGCTGCCAACGATGTTGCAAAATTTCCCGCTCGAACAGGCTATCTTCTACGCATTCTTTTATTCCGTATCATCATTTTGCAATGCGGGGATCTCGCCAATCGATTCCGATATCATGCAGTTCAGCGGAGCACCTGCTTTTTTGAGCACTATTGGATTTTTGGTATTCGCTGGAAGTCTTGGATTTTTTGTTTGGTACGAAATTCTTGTGCGCGTTCGAAAATGGATCTTTGGAGGAAAGCGCCGACACAAAAGAGCGTGGCCATTGCACGTGAAAATAAGTTTACTAACAACATTGTGGCTCATCGCAGTTGGCGCCATTTTACTTTTCTGGCTAGAGCGACACTACGGAATGCCAGGACTTTCGAACATGGAGAAATTTTTCAGCTCTTTGTTTAACGCAGCAACAATTCGATGTTCAGGATTCACGACGCTCGACTATTCAGCTGCACGCGCTCCAACAATGTTTGCTATGTTGTTTTTTATGTTCGTTGGTGCTGGACCAGGCTCAACGGGAAGTGGTGTAAAAACTTCAACGGCATTTTTGTTCTTTGCAACGATTGTGGCAATTTTGAGAAACCGTGACTCCGTTGAAGTTCATGGGCGAACAATTCCATCGGAACAAGTTTACAAAGCAATCGCTGTAATAACCATTAGTCTTGCATGGATCGGCATCTCAGCGTTTTTTCTTCTCATCACAGAAAATGGGCTCAATTCAATGGCATTGCTATTTGAAGCAGTTGCATCATTTTCTACATGCGGGCTTTCAACAGGAATAACTGCAAAACTTTCTTCCGCAGGAAAAATTATTGTGATGATCAACATGATCGTAGGTCGTATTGGACCGCTAACAATGATTCTGTCTCTACGAAGAAAACACGACTCACAGCGGCATCTATACCCAGAAGAAAGAATTTTACTTGGATAATTTGGAGTAATCAAAAATGAAATTTGGAATCATCGGACTTGGAAGATTTGGATACCAACTCGCACTTAGCCTTGCGGAACAGGGTTGCGAAGTCCTGGCTATCGACAAAGACGAAGACCTTGTCGACTCGATCAGCGACAAGGTAACGCAGGCAATTTGCCTCGATGTTGAAGAAGAAGAAACGCTTGTTTCAATCGGCTTCAACGACGTCGACACCGCAATCGTTGCAACCGGAGAAGCATTCGCTCAGTCCGTTTTTATCACGGCGCTTCTGAAAAAGCATCTTGAAATTCCACGCGTCATTGCACGCGCCACAAATCACATGCACGAAAATATTCTAAAGCTTGTCGGTGCAGATAAAGTTGTTGTGCTAGAGCGCGATATGGGAATCAAACTTGCACACAAGCTTAGCATTCCGATCATCGACTTAGTGCATGTCACAAACTCGTTCACCGTCACACAGATCAAGGCACCAGAAAAATTTGTCGGCAAAAAGATTGATAGCCTAAAACTGATCAAAAATTATCATGTCTCGTGCATTGCCGTTAAAAAAGGCGACGAGCCAATTTTGGTCGGACCGGACTATGTTATTCTCGAGCGCGACATCCTACTAATTGCCGGAGACAAAAAGGATATTCACGCTCTCGTACGAATATAAAAACTGTCGGCTGTTTTTAACTTTTTTTGTATCGCTCTTCAAGAACAGATAAAACAGACTGCGGCTTTTCTGCACACCACACAAGTCCGTCGCACAATTCCTCATTTGTGCAATCAACTCCACGAACTCGATGCCAATCATTTGCGTGGAGCGCCTGCACAGCATCATGCCATTCTCCCGCATACACACACTTCTCTGCAAGATCACCAATCGCCGCTCGCTGATCAACTAATTCCGTTGCGGCATCAGACCACTTGAAATGATCTTCACCTGCGGAAAGTGCCACAAGCTCTCTTTTTGCTTGTAACAATTTTTTCATCGCAACTTTGTTCTCTGGACGAACAGCAATCGTTTCTTCAAGGCTAGAGACCTCTTTGCACTTATCAATAATATCTTCGGTAATTTTTTCAGTTTCAACAAAGCCAGCCATAGCCACAGCACATCGAATAGATTCAACTTTTTCTTCGACAGCTTTCTCAAGCTTTTCAACCTCGCCACGCTTTTTTTCAAAGGCTGGCAATAATTTTGAAAGTTGCCTTGCGGCATCCGCGTGACCCTTGGCCAAAACTTGAGCGCCCTTGATTGCTTCCCCGGTCATTTTGTGTTGCCTCATCCAGCATGCCTGTCCCCACTCAGACAAAGCCAATGCTATTGCTGCACGCCATGCGAGAGTCCACGAAGTTTTAAGCGCACGCTTTCCCTTGAACAAAGTTTTAAGCGCCTGCTTTACCGTCATACCTTCGACGGTTTGTTCGACAAGCCCTTTGTGTTCACTCTCGAGTTCATCTTCTTCAGCGCCAGTCATTTTTGCGAGCTGCGCAAGCCAGTCATCTTCCGCCGGCTCCTCTGGCATAATCCATTTCGTCGTTCTGTGCGCAGTGCGCTCTTTGACAATCATAATCCAAAGACTTATGGCGATTGTCCCGATAACCGCAGTTGAATCCAGAGCAATTCTTTTTTTTGTCCCAATATGCGCCATGTTGAGTTTTCTTAATGCATCTTTATCCTTGCTGATCGGCGTGCGACTCAACGAAAACCACCCGTCTCGCGGAATCACTGACCAATCCATCCATGAACGCGGACTCCACCTGTTGTTGTCTGGCCCAAAACCTTGTGCCCCGACGGACAAAAGTAAAAGCAGAATCGACGCGGTATTTTTTTTAGACATGAATCGTTCCTTTGTAAAACTAAAATTTAGTGCATACATCGGAGGATAACTCCATTTCAGAAAGTGGACAAGTGCCTTCCACAATACGCCTTTCGAACTTTTTCTGGTACGATGTGCACGGCCACACAAAAAACACGGAGAAAAAATTATGACAACCTCACGCACAGCGGCGCTAGTAATTTTCCTCGTAGCCGCATTTGGCGCTGCAGTCGCCCAAGAAGCGGAAAAAAGTTTTATCGTCACAAAGAAAAAAAAAGAAAGTAAATCTGGTAACAAGCTCAAGGAAGAACTCGGCAGCAATATCAAAGAAACTTTGGACGAAGCTGTGTCACTGACGCGCGAGCTCGGAATTTTACAAGTTCGAGTTTCTGATCTCCAGAGGCGACTCTTAGACAAAGGCGAAGCACTAATCGACAATGCAGCACCGTTTAAAAAAGCCGGAAAGCCGGATCTCAAAAAAAGTTCCGAGGCCACAGAACACACAGCAAAAGAAATAAAATTGATTCGTGAGTCCGTAAATTCGAGTGGACTGCGAGAGGCACTTGCTGAAATCGACAAGGATTTACTCCTCAGTCGTGAATAATATTTTCGAAAGTCCGCTTCTCAACATTTGAAAAGCTTGTTAGCCTTTTCCTCGATGTAAAAGATTGTTAATCCATTATGACTTCAAGGAGCACCATGTCTGGCTACAACCGTGTAATTCTCATGGGAAACCTAACTCGTGACCCAGAGCTCAAGCAGCTCGCCTCCGGGCAAAGCGTCTGCCGCCTCGGCATCGCTTCTAACCGGCAATTCCGCAACAAGCAATCCGGCATGATGACCCAGGAAGTTTGCTTCGTTGATATCGATGTCTGGGGTGCACAAGCCGACAGCTGTGAAAAATATCTCCAGAAAGGCCGCCCAGTCCTCATCGAGGGGCGACTCAAGTTCGACCAGTGGCAGGAACAAGACGGACAAAAACGTAGCAAGCACTCAATCGTTGCTGACCGCGTCACCTTCCTTTCCGCAGGACCTCAGGACGAAATGGAAAATCAGGAAAATGCGGAGCCAGCAAAGGCAGCTGCAGCAGCACCAAAACCTCGAAGAGCCGCACCAGCTGCACCGAAACCTGAAGTGGCACCTAAGGATAGCGATCCTTTCGAGGATGATTTACCGTTCTAAGACCCGCGTCAAAGCAGCAAATGGTCCTGGACACCTGGCTTTTATGTGCTAGACTTCTAGCCAATGAGTGGTTTTAACTTCGTGCCGGACTTACTGTCTGCGCAACGATAGATGCAATCAGAGGATTCTTAAAAATGGACACGGACAGAAGTACGTTTGAAGCCTACGCGATTTTTGAAACCGGCGGGAAACAATACCAGGCAGTTCCTGGGAAAACACTCGCGGTTGAAAAGCTCGACGCAGAGGCAGGAGAAAGCATCACTTTTGAAAAGGTGTTGATGAAACGCACACCTGAGTCATGCGTAGTTGGCAAACCGTACGTTGAAGGCGTACAACTCAAAGCCAGCATCGTGAAGCATACACGCGGACCAAAGCTTATTGCTTTTAAGTTTAAACGCCGCAAAAAGTGCCGCGTAAAAAAAGGTCATCGCCAGGACATCACGGTTATTCGCATCGAATCAATCTAACCAGGGCGTTCGCGCCCTCTTCACGGTGGTAGGAGGAGATGAGCAATAAAAATTCAGTGTGCACTGGGGATGAAAGGCACTCGGCAAAGTCCGATGAATTTATTGTCCGCAGCGAGAAAGTTGAAAGTTTAAAGGCCGGCGGGATTAGCCCGTGGCCAGAAAGCAAGCCTATTTCGCACACATGTTCTGATCTCACAGCGGTCGACGTTCAAGAAGGTGGCGAAGCCACGGCAGAAAGTTTCAAGGTCGCTGGCCGCGTGATCGCAAAACGTGAGCATGGCAAGACTATTTTCGCAACAATTCAAGATCGATCTGGAACAATTCAACTCTACTTAAAAAAAGATGTGCTCGGAGATGATAACTTCTACAAATTGAAGTTATTCGTAGACCTCGGAGATTTTCTTTGGGTTGATGGGCCACTCTTCATTACGAGGACTGGCGAGAAGACCGTCAAAGTCGCCGAATGGACAATCCTCAGCAAATCACTTCATCCGCTCCCGGAAAAATTTCATGGGCTCGTTGACACAGAACAACGGTACCGCCAGCGCTATCTCGACTTGATCAGCAACTCAGAGAGCCGTGAAAAGTTCATCCAACGCTCGAAGATTGTTCGCGGAATGCGCAAGTTCTTGGGGGACAAAGATTTTCTAGAAGTCGAAACACCGATGCTCCATCCGATCCCGGGCGGCGCTACAGCAAAACCATTCGTTACACATCATAACGCCTACGACATGGACCTCTTTCTACGCATCGCACCAGAGCTTTACCTAAAGAGATTGGTCGTCGGGGGGCTTGAGCGAGTCTTCGAAATAAACAGAAGCTTTAGAAATGAAGGTGTTTCCACCAGGCACAACCCAGAGTTCACAATGCTCGAGTTCTACATGGCACACGGCGATTACATCGCAGGCATGGAACTCACCGAACAATTGATATGTAGCATTGCAAAGACTGTTTTCTTTGGAAAAACTTTATTCGAATACGGAACAAAGAAAATTTCATTCGAAACACCATTCCCAAGGCTGTCAGTACGCGAAGCGCTCGTCAAGATCGGTCGATTTAACCCTTCAGGGCTTGAGCCAGAAACTATTGATATCGTTTTGAAAGATAACTCAGTCGAGCTAAAAAATTCAGAAGCGTCTTATGGTGAAAAACTATTCACGCTATTCGAAGAAAAAGTTGAAGCAAAGATTATCCAGCCAACGTTCATCACGGGATACCCAATTGAGGTTTCACCGCTCACAAAGCGCGATCCCAACGATGAAACCACTGCCCCTCGTTTTGAATTATTTGCTGCAGGAATGGAGCTGGCAAATGGGTATAACGAGCTTAACGATCCATTCGATCAAGCCGATCGGTTTCGCAAACAGGCAAAAGCAAAAGTTGCTGGCGATGATGAAGCCCATCACTTCGACAAAGATTATGTCACTGCTCTCGAGCACGGACTCCCCCCAACCGTTGGTGTTGGAATTGGGATTGACCGGCTTGTTATGCTCCTGACTAACACGGCATCGATTAAAGATGTCATCCTTTTCCCGACTATGAAAAAAAAGGAAACAGCTGAGGAGAACAAGTAGCGTGGCACACGATATTTTATTCGTAACAGATAACAAGACAGCATACCGCGAGGCAGAAGCGTTCTTTGCAGAACACGCTCCGCAAATTCGCTTGTCGCACGCACCTCTCGCACATTACGAACTTCAAAATTTGGATGAACGAAAAGTCATTGAACACAAAGCAATCTTGTCGTGGAACCACTACCAGCAACCACTGCTCGTAGAGATTTCCGGATTTTACTTCAACCGATACCAGGCATACCCAGGGACGCTTTCAAGTTTTTCACTTGCAGCGCTTGGACGCTCTGGCATTGGAAAACTTTGCCAAGTAGACAACGAAGCGATGGCATATTCCTGGACCAGTTTTATCTCGCACCGCGACAGTCCGTGTTTTTTCCGAGATACAACCGATGGTTACATCATGGACGACGCGATGCCGCAGGGACAAACCGAAGTCGAACTTTACACAGTATTCCATCCAAAAGGCGCGACAAAAACATTGTATGAGCTTCTCGAGTCAGGAGACAGTGCAAAACATTCACCGCGCTACAAAACATTGCAGAAGTTCGTTGCGTGGTACTTGACACAAGACGAGGAAAGTTAAGTGATACACAGAATTTACTACGTCACCAGCAACCGCGGGAAAGTTCGCGAAGCCAAGCGGCTTTGCAGCACCGATGCCCCGTTCATCAAGATCGCCGACAAAAACGTTGAACTTGAAGAAATTCAAACATTCGATGAAAAAACAATTATCGAACATAAAGCCAACCAAGGTTGGGCACTCACACAATCGCCACTCATCGTAGATGATGCAGGTTTTTACCTGAGAAAGTATGGCTTCTATCCAGGCACCCTCGCCAAACCAACGGCGATCAGTCTCGGGTGGGAAGGCATCTACCGACTCATCGAAGATGACAACAGGGTCAGTATCTACTGCAGACTTTGCTA
>JABIAA010000004.1 GCA_018656485.1 bacterium
AGACCTCCCTCGAGGCACTCATTGCCGAACTACCAACAAGCGTCAGCTCGAGCGAAATCCGCCTACATTGCAAAGAGGAGGATAAGGGGCGGGTGATCAAAGCAGCCAGAGATTTCTTTGGATCTCGCCGCGACGTTGAAGTTATTTCCGTTGACGGGGTCCGCGCACACACACCACTCGGATGGGGATTGCTCAGAGCCTCCAACACGCAGTCACTGATCTCAATGCGCTTTGAATCTTCAACAACCGAGGGGCTTAAAGAAATCCAAAGTGAGTTCTCTGAAGTGCTAAGTCCATTTTTTGAAAAAGCCGAACTTGAAAAACATTTCAAAAATTGAGACCTTCTAGTCATCAAAACTTTTCCAACGGAGCAACACGTTGCAAACATCACTACGAAATTTCATCGAAGATCGGTTAAATGAACCGCAGCGTCACGCTGCAACAAAGTCATCCGGCGCAATGCTGGTGGTTGCAGGTGCAGGCTCTGGAAAAACCCGTGTGATCACAACTCGCATCGCAAACCTCATAACAACAGAAGATGTCCACCCAGGCAACATCGTAGCGCTAACTTTTACAAACAAAGCCGCAAATGAAATGAAGGAGCGCGTTGCTGGCTACCTCGAAGCGGGAGCAGAACTTCCATTCGTTGGAACATTTCATTCGTATTGTCTTCGGCTGCTGCGATCAAATCCGGCTTTCGGCTTCGAAAAGTTTTCGATTTTAGATGGTGAAGATCAGCTGAGTCTCGTAAAAAAAATAATCAAACGCTTTGCCGTTGAACGCCACATAAAACCATCACAGGCTTTGTACGCAATTTCATCAGCACGGAATAATCCAAATCGCAAGCCCGCCGGCATGCCGTCGCAAGTAAAACTCATCCAAGAAATCGGAATGGCATACGAGGAAGACAAAACCCGCTCCCACAGCTTCGACTTCGACGATCTGATTCAAAAAGTTTTGGAAATGCTACAAAGCAACGAGAGTTTCCGGGAAGAGCTCAATAACAACGTCAAACACCTGCTTGTCGACGAGTACCAGGACACCAACAGCGTTCAACATGAACTACTAAAACTCATCGCGACAAACTCTAAGAACAAAACAACCTTTGATTCTCTTTGTGCCGTGGGTGACGAAGACCAATCGATTTATTCCTGGCGCGGCGCAGAAGTTGCAAACATGAAGCAATTCAAAAAAGATTTCAAACCCGTTGAAGTTATAAAAATTGAACAAAACTACAGATCTGTTCAGCCGATTCTTCACATCGCGAACGAGGTTATCCAACACAACTCGCAAAGAAACGATAAAGAACTTTGGTCCGAGCGAAAAGCAAAAAATCGAGTCATCAGAATTTCCTGCCGCTCGGGATACCAAGAGGCCGACATCGCAGCAAAGATTTTTCAGAGCCTTCCGAAAAACACTGAATTCAACCAATGTGCGTTTTTGTACCGCACACACCACCAATCTCGCGCACTTGAAGAAGCACTCATTGAAGCCGCAATTCCGTACCGCATCGTCGGTGGAATTCGGTTTTACGAACGCAAAGAAATCAAAGACTTGCTTGCCTACCTTCGCCTCATTATGAATCCATTCGATCGTGTAAGTTTTTTCCGTGTACTCAATTGCCCAACCCGCGGACTTGGCGCAAAATTTGAAGCACTCGTTGGATCGCTATGGCAGCAGGAACCACTTCTTGATTTTCACCAGATCTTAAAAAAGGTTCGGGAGGAATATTCTGACACATTGTCGGTAAAACATATTTCTGGACTTCGCGAGTTTTTGGAAACATTCGAGGAACTAAATTCGTCGATGCAGCCAGACAAAGCTTTGAATGAAATAATTCATCGCATTGGTTACCGCGGATACTTGAAAGATTCTTACGAAGAACGAGAGGCAAGAACAAAGCGCGAAAACATTGATGAGCTCGTTTCATCCGCAGCAGCTTTTGCCTCAGACAAAAAGAAAGAAAATATATCACTCGAAGGCTTTCTTCACGACGTTGCGCTCATGCAGGAAAAGCTCAAAGACGAAAGCGACAACTGCGTTCAACTCATGACACTGCACAGCGCAAAGGGATTGGAATTTGATCTCGTCATTATTGGCGGACTCGAAGAAGGATTGCTTCCAAGTTCAATGTCACTCAACGAGCGCGCGGAAATCGAAGAAGAACGCAGACTTTTTTACGTCGGAATCACGAGAGCAAGAGAACGCCTCGCAATTTTAAGCGCACAAAATCGCATGACCTACGGACAGATGAATGACCAAAGTCCGTCCCGGTTTTTACATGAAGTTCCAAGAAAATCATGCATCGACATCAATGCGGCAGAATCTTACCCCTCCGAAGTCAACTCAGCAATTTACGAATTTCTTGGAAGGACTCCAGAAAAATCTGGCATCATGACCTTCGGCGCACCACCAAGCGCAGTCAAAAGTAGAAACAAAAACGACCGTCCATTTACACCTTCACAGCCAACAACATTCCAACAACATCCCCGGAAAGAAAAAGCATTTCGCAAAACGCCAATCACATCTAAATCCGCAGGAACAGGCCAGTGGCGCATCCACCGTCCGGTGCTGCACGAGAAATTTGGCACCGGTGTCATCCGCGCAATCGAACGAAATGCCGATTCTCCTGGCGAATTCTACATAACCGCGCTTTTTAAAATCGGAGAGAAAAAAATTCTTTCTACGTTTCTTAAAGTAATTTAGTCACAATCGCAAAATACAAACCGTAAAAAAACATATATCCCTGTTGCCCCGCAAGAAAATGTAGAGTAGGTTACATGGCGACAAGCGAGTCTTGTTATGACTCGAAATAAAAACTTCATTGTAGGGGAAGACAATGAAAAAAATGTGTGCACTTTTTGTTGCGGTTGCAGTTTTTCAGATGCAGGGAAACGCCACGATCATCGACGGGCTCTCGTCATGTTCGCTTGAACTCAATACAACTTACAAGGCCCCTCTCATTGCGGGCTCTTCACTGATCAACGGAATTCTTCATTGTGCAATCGCAATCGACGCTTCAAAGGCAATGACAAAAAAAGAAAAAATCGAGGTCGTTTCAATTGTTGGGTTCCTAAAAAACCTCGCGTACGAATTATCACTCCTAGCTTTCATTGCCCCATCAGCTACAATCGGAGGAATTAGCGGAGGCGGATTATCATTCATGAAACTTCGAAAAGAAGGAAAATTTTCCAATGATCTTTTTAAGAGATTCGAAAAAGCCCAATCGATACAGAAAAGACTCGCCGAAACCGATAGACTAAGCCTCTACGGAATCAGCCTGGTATCTCCCGAAGATCAACAGTGGTTTGAAAAACACATTGAAAGCGAACAATTCGAAACAGACAAGAATGAACTAATCCACGGAGCTGAAAAAATTATTCCTTCGGCAATCCTTGGGGGAACATTGGGGGCAAGCGTAGGTAGACTCGCCGGTGGATATCTTGTGAACAAATATACAGACAAGCTGGATCTTAAGGATGTTCATCCAATTTCAGCCGGATGGCACGACGTTATAAATTGGATATCAACTTTTGCACTTGCAAGTTGTAGTACAACACGGCCACTTTCAACAGCACAAATTCCTAAAATGTGTATCTCTGGCTACATCCTCGCAAAAAAACCATACCGAGGAGACACAAAGAGGATCATCCAACTCAGAAGAAGAATCTTTTGGGAAAATGTATTCGGAGCTGTGGAATGCCTTAAAGCTTCCGTAAAAGCAATTGTAAACCCAACGGGAATAACCGATCCGAATCTCATATTCGAACTTGGGAAATTCGCCACAGACAGCGCACAAGCACAAATGGGACTTGACCCCGCGGCACAAACAAAAAAAGCCTTCAATTACTTTGGTTTAGATCCAAAAACTGCAACACAAAGAGATGTTACAAAGGCATACCATAAACAAAGCTTGGGAAAACATCCTGACCACTTCCAAGACCCAATTGAAAAAGAAAGAAAAGACAAAGAGTTCAATGAACTTAAGAACATGAAGGAACTTGCTTACAACGCAGCAAAGGCATAAATAATTCGAACGATGCGGGGCACTTTAATCGGTGCCCCGTTTTTATTTTTCCAAAAAACTTTTTAACACCTTGGCGACTCCGTCGACATCTACTAAACTGTGTCATCTGAAATCCATCGGGCTCTCATTGGAAACGCCATGAAAACAATCCTACGCACCACAATTGCACTTTCGATTTTATTCGCAGTGGCGGCCAATTCCTCTGTTATTTCGGACGACACGAAAGAGAGTTTTTCCAAAGAAAGCGAACCTCCAAAAAACGTTTTTATTGGTGCACGCGCAGTAGAGGCAATTTTCTCACTGCTGGTAGCCCTTGACGTAGCACGCCACATGAAGCCGGCTGAACGCACACGCGTATGCTCTGTCACAGGCGTAATTGCAGAAACAGTTTATGCACTTAAAAAACTTTTGATTGTTGGGCCCGCGATGCTTATCGGCCGACAAGTTTCACAACAAATGTTGCCCCACAAATCGGACTTTCCAACAACGTTGTTATCAATCAAAAACAAAGTAACTGCATACGACTGGCTTCACCGACGCTACTACGGGAAAAAACTTGGCATTAAACTTTCTGGCTATCTTTCTATTCCACTTTCCAGCTACATCGTTAGCGCATCGGAGAATGATTGGAATTTTAAAAATGTTCATGTGATTTCAACCGAACTGCCAGATGTTATTTTAAGCGCCTTCGACACATTGATGTCGCGGTCTGAAACGACAAAATTTCTCGCCGATTCCAAAGTTTCAACACTCGCCTGGCTTTCATACTTAATCTTAAAAAAGCCCTACAAAGATAACTCCCAGAAAATCGATAGCGTAAAAAAAACAATGCAGCTGAGGCGAAGGCTTTTTTGGGGGCTCCTCATAAAAACATTGAACGCTTGCGCAGACGCAATAACGGCTGATCAAATTCCTTGGAAATTGGGATTCATGTCTTTCATCAATGGCTTCGAATCACTGCCTAGACAAACGCCGGAAGAAAGAATGGTTAGCGATGCGTTTTATACATTCGTTCCGCAAAATGCAACCCAGGCCCAAGTAGACAAGGGAGTTCGGCAGCTAGGACTTCTAATCCACCCGGACAAAAAATTCTTCACCGATGAGGGCTTTAAAAAATTGGAAGAATTGCATAACAAAAAAATTGAACAGCTAAACTCGGAAAACGATGAATAAATTTAGGCCACCACTCAAGCTGGCTGTGAATCCAGGTTCAGCCCCGGTAGTTGAGCCCTCGTCCATAGTGCACGGACTGCCCCACCGATTTATCTGGCGCGAGAACAATATCCTTGCCCATCACAAAACCATCCTGGTGATCACGCGGCAGAATTCGAAACCCCTCTGTAGGTGTATGGCATTGCCTCGCTGAAGCGCTTGAACATGTCGACTAAGTTTCTTAAGGTGCGTTCTTGAAAATGCGGCGACCATCCCTTTGTCTTGAAAGTTATTGGAGCGACAAGAGGATCGCCTCGGTAGTTTAGCCCTCGTCCATAGTACGCGTACTGTCCCACCGATTTGTCTGGTGCAAGGACAATATCTTTGCCCATCACAAAGCCACCAGGAAGAAGTGCTCCATTTCCAGGAACAACGACAAAGCCTTCTTCAACTTTGACGAGCTCGTATGGAATGCTTCCCTGAAATTTTGGAACTTCTTCTAGATATGGGCCCTTCCAGTTTTCGTAGGTCTCAATAACGAGCGGTCCAATATTTTGCGAACTCACTTTTTTCCGTGAAAGAAAAGTTACTGGCGCCCTACCACCGCGAATCTCAACAACATTGCAGTCGCTGTTGATTTGTTCAATCGCCCGCGCAATGCGCTGTACGTCTCGGCGAACTTCCCATGCAACCATCCGCTGTCGACTCGTTATTGCCAGAAATAAGAACATCGCTATGAGGAATGCAAGGATCGATGAACTAATGTAAGTAAAGTGCTCATCAAGAAAACGGTTCCAAGTTGACACCCAGAAACCGAGCTTCCTGTCCAAAAACGAAAGTATCTTATTAACTTCTGCGCTCATCTATCCCTCTCCCACACTACGCCAACACAAGCAGCCCTTGCTTAGTGTATAAAAACGATACTCTCAGAAAATACGGTTTCAGGAAAGCATTCGCATTCTAAAAAAATCTTGCGTACACGATATATCGGAAAAAGTCGAACAGCAAGTACAATCCAAACATACAGAAGAACGCTGCGACTGCATGAGAAAAGAGTGCCAACATTCTGTGCGACAGTTTCGCGCCAAGCCGTGAAGCCAAATAACTAACAAAGGAAAGTGAAAACATTGAGCCACCCGCAACAGCAACTCCTCCCTGAAATGCTAGCCACTTCGAAAGATGACCAACATACCCCGGGAAAAATCGTAAACAGATGACCACAAAAAATAAAATCCCCGCAGGATTGAAAACCGTGATTGCTACGGTCTTGAGGAACACAATTAAAAAGCTGTAGACGCATTCAAAATGTTGAACGCGCTCATCGCGAACTCGCCCATAAAATCCATAGAGGCCAAGTGCAAGAAGGCCAGCACCGCCAAACAAACTAAGTATGTGAAGCCATGGGCCATCCGGACTGCTGACCGCGGACAACACTCCAACTAAACTGAGTGAAAAGAAAAAACCATCTGCAAGCGCTGCACCCGCCGCAGTTGCAAGCCCTAACTTAAAACCGCAAAGCGCTGCACGATTGAAAGTCAAAATAAAAATTGGGCCAAAGGCCAATGCCGAAGCAGCCCCAATAAAAAACGACTTTACGACAAAAGAAAATTCGTACACGGTCCCCCCTCCCGCTAACGATTTGTCTGATGATTAAAATTTAACACAAACATTGGTTTGACTGAAACACTTGAAGTGACTAAAATCCATTCAAAAAACAATTCTAAAGAAAAGTAAAATTTTTACGATGGATAACAAAACAATTTCCTTTGGAACTTCTGGGGTTCGTGGGCGCTATGGCGATTTTCCATTCACAAACGCAGGACTTTCTGCAATTGGAACGGCAATAGGGCGGTGGTTAAAGCAAAAAAACGTTGCGGGACAACCGCACATCATCATCGGCCGCGACACGCGATTTTCATCTTCAGAGATATCACAAATAATTTCCGAGAAGCTCCTCGAGCACGGAGTGTGCGTAACCGATCTTGGAATGGTCCCAACACCCGTTGTCCTCTGGACCCTAAAACACAACCTCGTTAACAATTACGGAATTGTTATTTCTGCCTCGCACAACCCAGCGCACGACAACGGAATAAAAATCTTTTCCGTAAAATCTGAATTCACACAAGCTGACGAATCAAAAATTGAAAAACATTTTTCGGATATCTACACAGAAAGATGCCCTAGAAAAACCTGCGCATGGCTCAGCGAGGATAGTTCACATTTGAAGAGTTACACCGCTGTGGTTGCTAAAAGTTTCCCTGATCATTTTTTGTCAGGTCGAAAAATAGTTCTAGACTGTGCACATGGCGCAACAGTTGTTACGGCCCCAGAAATTTTTAAGCAGCTAGGGGCAGAAGTTATTGTTGTCAACGGCGCACCGGATGGGTACAACATCAATAAAAATTGTGGAGCAACACATCCTGAATGTCTCGCAAGTACAGTAAAAAAAGAGTCAGCCGACATTGGCTTTGCATTTGATGGCGACGGCGATCGAATCTTCATGGCAAACCGCAATGGGGAAATTAAAGATGGTGATGATGTTCTAGCAATCCTCTCGAAAACTCCGGAATTCGGAAAACAAAAAGTAATGGTTGGGACAGTGATGACCAACGAAGGACTTGCACAATTTATGGAGTCGGAAGGAAAATCGCTAGCACGCGCTGCAGTTGGAGAACGCTGGGTTCTTAAAGAAATGAACTCTCAAAAAGTTTCTCTTGGTGGCGAGACTTGCGGACATATCATGATTCCATCACACGTTGGAACTTGTGACGGAGCATTTGTGGCTCTGAAAATTTTGCAGGCAATTACCGAAACAAACAACTGGGAGCTTAAAACTTTCGAACACATGCCACGCGTTGCAATCAACATGCCAATCGCAAGGAAAATTCCTGTTGACGCAGATCCATTAAAATCCGTAATTAAACGATATGGTGCAGCAACTAAATCTGGAAGGATCGTTGTCAGGTACTCGGGAACAGAACCGCTGCTCAGGCTCCTTGTCGAAGAGGAACATGAGGAGGCCGCTGTAGCAACAGCAAAGCTTTTGTCGAAAGATTTGGAAAAACTTCTGTGCTAGAAATTTTTCGTGAAGTAGCCAAGGAATTCTTGGTTCTTGCGTGAATCTTTGCGAGGAGCATCAACAACTCCCTCACACCGAAATCCCGCCTCTTCGAAAATGCTGCATACCGATTTTATTGTTTGATCATGAAGCTTCTGGTCTACAACAACTCCGTTTTTTGGAACTTCACCTTTTTCAAGTTCAAACTGTGGCTTGATGAGGATCACGCAACTAGCTTTGCTCTTGAGAAATTTAAAAATGCTCTCGGCAATCTTTGCAACAGCAATAAACGATACATCAACGGTCACAAGATCAACCAATTCAGGTAGTGATGCAACATCGCGAATATCGATTCCGTCCATTGAAACCAAGTCTGCATTGTTGGCAAGTTTCTTATCTAGCTGGCCCGTTCCAACGTCTACTCCGTAAACCTTGGACGCACCATTCTGCAAGAGACAATCCGCGAAGCCACCAGTCGAAGTTCCAACATCAAGAACAGCTGTGCCACGAACTCCAACACGAAAACTTTTCAACGCAACGTCGAGTTTGCGCCCGGCAAAACTAACAAAGCGCTCATCTTCTAAAAGTTCAAGGAGGGATTCATCCGCAACTTCAACTCCCGGACGAACAACTGGACTTCCACCAACTAATACCTGTCCTGCACGGATAAGTCGTTGCGCTCTATTTCTAGAAATTTCTGGGAATAGTTTGCAGAATTTACGATCAAGTCGTTCCATAAAGATCACTCGTTGCGTAAGCCGCGCCACAAATTTCGATAACTTAATCGAAAAACAGGATCAGCACAAAACCTGCGTCTAATGTAGAACGCCAGGAGATAAATACCAATTTCGTCAAAAAAACCGTATTTAAGGCTATAAAGTGGCTTTAAAAATTACTAAATTAATATTGCTACGCCGCAGCAGCGCCCGGCTGTTTATCGTAAAGCTCTTTCACAAATGGCGAAAGTGGGTACTGACAAATCGATGCAAGCCGCTTTTCATCTTTCAGAATACTGTCGACGGAGAACACCGAATAGCGCTTGTCATCCGCAAGAATCGTCACAAACTTTGTATCGAAACTTTTCCTCAATGCCTTGCGGAGCCCATCGAGGTCTTTAACTTTCTCGCC
>JABIAA010000064.1 GCA_018656485.1 bacterium
GCTAACACTCCCGCCAACAGATTCCGTATCGACCAAAGTAAGCGCGCCCGTAGACACACGATAAATTCTGTGCGTTTTTGAGTCGGTGCCGGCAACTCCACCAATCGCAATGTATTTTCCATCTGGGGAATAGCTTATAGAATACGTATATGTGGCAGGACTCCCATGATCGTACGAAGATTTTAGAGTCAAAGTTCCCGTTGCACTCACCTCATAAATTTGATGCGTTATGCTGTCATTTCGATAATTCGAAGTCGTTAAGTATTTACCGTCAGGGCTGAATTGTAAACAATAAAGTGTATTCGGGGGGCCAGCATACGAATTAGTCAAAGTCAAAATTCCGTCAGTGATAGAATAAATTCTAAGCCTATAAGGGCCAGCCGCTGGACTCCCTCCAATTGCAAACCATTTCCCATCCGAACTCCAGGCTGTTGAATTGATCGTTGCCCCGTGGCTATAAGAGCCAATTTCTGTCAATGTATAACCATCCGAATCAACAGCATAAATTCTGTGTGTTTTAGAATTTGTCCCAGAGGCTCCGCCGATGGCCAGATAATTTCCATCAGGAGAATACTGTACGGAATACACATATGCTCCATGGAGGTAGAAGCTTTTCACCGTTAAAGACCCAGTTGAACTAACCTCGTAAACTCTATGGGTTCCTGAGTCACCGGAAGTTACGCCTCCTCCAACGACCAAGTGCTTTCCGGATGGGCTCCAGCACAAACACCTCGCAGCATTGCCGTGAGCCGCTGAGCCAGTTTCAGTTAAAACACCATCAGAAATTGAATAGACTCTCTGTGTCGTTGATGCCCCATTGGGCATACAGACTGCAAGGAATTTCCCATCGGGACTCCAAGCGAGTTCCTTAACAGGAGAACCGGCACCATATCCAGAACCAACTTCAGTCATCACACCGTTGGTAATCTTATAGATCCGATGAGAGACAGAACTGTCATACAGATCCCCACCAACAGCAAGATATTTTCCATCAGGACTCCAGGCTGTTGAATTGATCGTTGCCCCGTGATTTAAAGAACTTTTTTCGAAAAGAACTGGATCCGCAGAAAAAAGCTTTCCCGGCAAAAAAGTTGTGACAGCAATCGCAAAAAGTATTTTTAAAATTCGCATTTGAGACTCCCCTCCCAGGCTGAGCCTGGACCCACAGCCGAGCGAACGCTCGGTTACAGCCCGGCCATCTTCAATCTGAATAATCAATTTTCTTTCAAATGTTCAACTTCTCCAAGGGGCGTGCTACCCGAAGACAACGGGCTCCTCACCCGATTCGAACAACAAAACCCCGCACGCTCTTTTCCGCAAAAAAGCCATTCGCCAACATCACAATTAATCCGCCGTAGCTTTAACTTCGCACGGCTTTTACGGCCAAAAACATTCTTTCTAACTTCTACAAACTAACCCTCAAAAATCGTATCATACGAGCAAGCCCTTTGCTTGCCTGGTTATGCAACAGCAACAACTGCGAGTTTTCTTTTTCCGCCCCCACCTTCGCGAACGACAAGATGTCTTCCATCACCAGACCATGACATATCGCGCGGCCTCATTACACCAAGTTGAATTTCTGCAGGAGTAATTGTTGTAGTGCCATCGTACCCAAGTAAGTAAGATTTTGTACTTGTGGAAATCGTCATCTCCATCGTCCAAGGCCGCCAAGCAACATCAACAACGTCAGCTTCAAGTCCATCGGTTCCTTCCCAAGTTGCTTTTGAAACTAAACTTGATGTTGCGTAAGTTCCGTATCGCAAAAATTCAAAAATTCTAAGACGGGCACTTCCGGCAGAAAAATGTTCGCCACCAATTACAATGAATCTTCCATCACTGCTCCAGCTCAACGAATTTACGGTCTCAGCTGTCCCGCTGTCCGCTGCGCGGAGGTTTGAGTACGATTCTTCAGTCAAAGTACTTCCATCAAACTTGTACACGCGCACCGTAACAAAACTTGACGATGTACGACCAACAGGCTCACCAGCGACGGCTAAAAATTGGTTGTCCGGGCTCCACTCAGCGCACATGCAATGTGCATGCTGCGAGTAAGTTGTTGAATAGTCGAGAGTTGTTACGAGTTCGAGTTCATCAAAGTCGTCAACTTTGTAAATTTGTACCGCTTTGTCCTGCACTGCAGCAACGTATTTGCTGTCAGCAGAAAACGATGCGGATTTTATTTGGTCAACGTGCTCGGGAACTTCAGGAACGTTTCCTTTGATCGTCGTCACATCTTGGATGTGGGCATAGGCGCCCGAGATTGTGGAATTTGTCGCAATGGCAATTTTAGTCCCATCCGGCGACCATGCAAGCCCCTGAACCCCATTAGCGTTACCACCCCAATGCTCGGCAGCAACACGACGAAGACCATAGGTCCCTCCGGAATCTATGTACTCGTAAATACCATGAGTAAAATTATTGTACACCTGTCCGCCAACAACCACATACTTCCCATCCGGAGACCAATCGATAGCATTGGCGGGAGCCCCTGTATTCGCTGATGCGCGCAAAGTAAAAGAAGTTCCGTCAAATGAATAAATTGAAACCGTTTTTTCCGAAGCTTCGCTATGCGCAACCGCAATTACAGCATTGGTCCCAGTGCTTCCAGGACGACAACCAAGATCATTGATATACGAAGCATCGGTTATCGAAGATGTGCCACTCAAAGTCCCGGTACTACTTACAGTCCTCGCACTTAGGGTCGTAACATTGCCAAAAAATACTTTTGTCGCATCCTCGGAAAAGTCTGCGGATGATCCTCCTGAAGCCAAACTAGAAATTGAATCAGCAAGAGTAAAAGACTCACTCGACACATCAAACCGATACATCTTGAAGTTCGAATAATAAGAAACAGCAACGAAATATTCAGAAACCCCAGTCTGCTTTTTTACTACAACTCCATAGGTGGTACTTCCTACGGCTTCTGAATCAAGATTTTTTATGAAGGTGTTTCCAACGACTTTTGCAAGTTTTAAATAATTACCAGCAGTCGTATATACGAAATAATCACTTCTATCTGGAAGCCAAGCAATTGTTTTGCCGGAACTACCACAGCCAGTCGAGTCACCATTTTCAACGCATTCCAGCATCTCGTATCCATTGTCAGTTTTTTTCAAAACCGCAAGCTCCTGAACCCCGACAACACTATTAGTGAAAAATGCAACATAATTTCCATCGTGACTCCAGGCACACGCTCGCCCTTGGGAGGCCAACTTTACACCCTCGGGATCGATGAGGTGCGTAACCTCAGAATCCGTGCTGATGCCGCTCGATGCAACAGACCAAAGTCTCAAAGTTGAATAATCATCACCGTTCTCCGCAACAACACGTCCGCCAGCCGTTGCCAGATAGCCACCATTGGGAGAAAATGCACAACTTTCAGTGTATGTCGTGCTGCCACTAAAAAGCGCTCCAATTCTTCTGGCATCCCATCCCGAATTTTCGGAACTTGCAAAATCATCAAGGTCTTCCATCGAGTAAATAAAAATATCTTTGTTCGATCGCGCAGTTGGATAATCCCGACCACTGACAGCCAACATTCGCCGGTCCGAACTCCAGTCAACCGAATAAACATCGCCAGAGGTATCACCCCAAATAAATGGACTCCCAAGAGTCGGTGTCGCCGTTACGTCCCAAGCAGAAACGGTCCACGATCTTAATTGTCCACCGGATTCAGCTTCACTTTGCCCACCAGCAGCAACATATTTCCCATCACTGCTCCACGCAACTGAGTAAAGAATCTGGGCAGTCGTACCTAGTAATTTTTTTTCCGTCCAAACAAATGAACTCGGTGGGGTAAACTTCATAAACCCACCATTATAGCCAGATCCATTAAACGTCCCACCGGCAACAAAATAATAATCGGCTGCGTACTTGCAAGTAGGATCCCATTTTATGCTACGGATATTAGAACCATTCCCATTTCCAGCATGAGATTGTACCGCCCCAAGGGTCTCAGCTCCTGTTAAACTATCATTCGTAACTGGATATACAAATAGCGATGCTAAATTCGAATAAGTGGTCCCAACGGCAAGGTATGCATCATCGGGGGAAAATGAAACAGCAGACCCATTGCGAGCATCTGGAATAGCAGCACTTGTTTTTTGTACCAACGATGTTCCGTCGAATTTATAAACGTAAACTTTCGCAGACCAACTTCCGTCTGTTCCAGTAGACAGCACCGCAATGTACTCGCCGGTCGAACTCCACGATAAATCCTTAACAGTGTTTGATGAGGTTCCCTCTGCTGTTACAGCAACCCTGCAAACTTCGTTTAATGAGTCATCATTCACTGCCGCAATAATAACTTCAGGAGTACTTGTTCCTCCCTCAGTAGACACTGCGACATATTTTCCATCGAGGCTCCATACAACAGATTTTGCTTCGCTCGTGCTTGACGCATTATCTCCACAATCCAAATAACTTTTAAGTTCAACCGGTTCACCCGTCGAAGCAATGTTGTCAACTTTGTAAAGTCGCAAAGCAAAACCGGTCGCCGAATCTTCTCCAGCGCAGACGAGATACTTTGAGTCCGATGTCAAATCACAAGCCAAAACTTTATCAACTGAATCCGCCCACGCGTACATTCCAAGTTGCGTTCCAGAAGCTTTGCACATCGCAACACCAGCACCACCACCGGGCTCGCCGCAGAAGATGTATGGGAAGTCGCCACCACCGTGAGCACACGCATAGCACGGTCCGCGATAAGTTGCAGAAATAACACGCAAACCCATAGTTGGACTCACAACCATGCACGACGGATCGTCGCCGTCACCTTCGGCTGCAACAATGAGTTCTGTGCCGTCTGAAGAATACCGAACAGAATTGCATTGATATGTAATATTTGTACTAGAAAATCCACCACTCAAACTTGTTCCCGCAGCATTGAAATCTTTCGTGTAAATTGTTGAAGTCGCCTCACCACTCGCTGCATTTGTCACAGCGACAATTTCTGTTCCGTCCGGCTTCCAAGAAACAGAATTGAGCGGCCGAGATGAAATTATCTCATCACTTGCAACGGATGGTAATTCCCAAAGTCCTGTTGTTGTATTTTGCCGAAGTTGACATACGACTCCATACCCACTGGAACTCCCCCAAAGAACCATTCTTCCGTAGGATCGCCATGCAACAGATATTGCACTGTTCGATGATCCAATGCTGTACCTTGCTGCGAACTCAAGATGCTCTTCTCCAGGAAAATCGTGAAATTCGTACACATCGCCAACAAAATAATCTCCAGCGGTGTTGTCTTTTGCAACAGCTAAAAACCTTCCATCGGGGCTCCAGTCGATATCTTTAACTGTTGTTAATGCAAGTCGACATCCAGGAAGCTCATCGAGCTCATCACGCTCTTCGTCAAACTTAAAAACTCGAAGTGTGCAACTATCGATTTTGCTCGCATCGCCACCAACGGCAATGTATTTATTTCCACGTCGCCACTTCGCTGTTCGCAGCGTTCCGCCATGCGCACCGAGTCCACCCAAAGTCACACGATCCTTCGTCGGGTTAAAAAGATCAGAAGCAGAGGGAGTTGCTCGTTTTTTTAGGTCGTAAACTTCTTTGCGCATCTCGTTGCGCAGCGTATCAATCGCCTCGGTGTTTGATGCAATGTCAGTATTTTGTGCCATGTCCGCAGCACTGAAGCCTGTCGTTACCGGAGCTCCGCCCGCAATTGGCCCACTCCACGAGCGATAAATGCGATGGGTTTTTGTTCCGGTCCCAGAGCTTCCACCTAGTGCCAAGTATTTTCCGTCTGGACTGAATGCAACATTCATGACTTCACCACCATGGTTGTAATTTGCATACGCCCCGAGAACTCCATCTGCAACAGAGTAAACTCGGTGAGTCACACTGCTGACAGCTGAACCACCAACAACAAAATAGTTTCCATCTGGGCTCCATGATGCGTACCGAACGGAAGAACCGTGCCCATCTTCAGAAGAAACTTCAGTTAATAGCCCGTCTGTAAATGAATAAAATTTTTGATTTCCTCCAGTACTACTTGTAGAAACTGCCAAATATTTCCCATCTGGACTTATTAATACACAACGACCGATACCCCCAGCGGTATAACCTGAACCAACTTGCGTAAGCGTGTAACCGTCTGTGCCAATAGAATAAACTCTATGCGTTACTTGCCCAGATACAGCGAAAGAAGTCCCACAAACCAAATACCTCCCATCAGGAGAAAAAGTTAACGATCTAACGTACCCCGACGAACTTCCCGCAATGTAATAATTTCCCCTTATCGTCAAGGCGCCCACACTACTTACTTCATAAATTTTGAGATCCTTGCTCAACGATGAATAATGCCCGGCAAAAAGATATTTTCCGTCTTTGGAAAAACCTAGAGAGTAAACATTTCCTCCCGTCTCCTCCGAGCCAGCTTCCGTCCCCATAACACCATCAGTAACCGGATAAACTCTAATTCTCTTGCTACTGTTCGTCCAACCGCCAATAACAAGCCATTTACCATCAGGGCTCCACGCAACGGAGTAAAGCGTCGCTCCGTGGTCAGCGGAGCTCGTCTCAGCCCCAATAACCCCATTTACAACAGGAAAAATTCTATGTGTGTAGTACGGATCCGATCCAGCCCGAAGACCCGCAACAGCTAAGTAATTTCCGTCAGGACTAAATGCTGTTGAATAAATTGTCGTCCCGTGGTCGCCGGAACTTAGTTCATTCAAAACCTGCCCAGCAGAAAAAACCTCAGCTGGAAAAAAACCAGCAACAACAAGTACGAAAAATAACTTTGAAATTTTCATGAGACTCCCTTTTCCCATGCCAAGATGCGCTTTACAACGCCAGCCTTCGCCCTTTGGGGCTACGAGACCGGCACAGATGCACGCACTCTCCTCTCAGCACCACATTCTCCTTTTTGCACGAACTTCACAACTCAATCTTGAAAACAAATTTTCAAAACCAATCGCAAGCCGCACTCACAAATGAGAATAACCTCGAGTTCTGACACGGTCAAACCAGTTAACCTTCAAAAAAGCGTCCATACGATACACTCGAGGGATTGATTGAATCAACAAAGAAGACGGTTCATATTTTTCAAAAACGAATCCAGTAATTTAATTGAATCACGAAAACAAATTTTCAAAGCCAATCGAAAGCCGCACTCACGAATGAGAACAACCTCTAGTTATGACATTGTTCCCAACCCGGCAACCTTCAAAAAAACCTCTCATCCGGTACACTTGAAGAATCGTTCATAACAACAAAGTGAGGTGTTTACATGAAAAAAAGAATTCTTACCGGCGATCGCCCAACCGGAAAATTGCATCTAGGACACTATGTCGGCTCACTTCAAAACCGAATAAAACTCCAAGATGAGTACGATCAATTTGTTTTGGTTGCCGACCTTCAAGGACTAACGGACAACTTTGAACACCCAGAAAAAATTCGCGATAACATTTTGGAAGTTGCACTCGATTACCTCGCGGTTGGAATCGATCCAGAAAAAAGTACGATCCTCATCCAGTCACAAATTCCAGAAATCGCAGAACTCGCAATTCTTCTGATGAACCTTGTCACCGTCCCACGACTCATCAGGAACCCAACGGTAAAATCTGAAATCAAAAATAAAGGTTTTGGAGAACAAATTCCTGTCGGATTTTTGGTTTATCCGATTCACCAAGTTGCAGACATAACAATTTTTCGAGCAAGCCTCGTACCCGTTGGTGCAGACCAAGCACCGATGCTCGAACAGTCACGCGAAGTTGTACGCGACTTCAACAGGATTTACGGAAATGTTCTCGTCGAGCCCGAAGCCCTTATTCCAAAGAACGCAAGTCGACTCGTCGGCATTGACGGCAAAAACAAAATGAGCAAATCGTTGGGCAACGCAATTAATTTGTCCGACGACGAAAAAACGCTCAAAGAAAAAGTCATGCAGATGTACACGGATCCAGGACACATCAAAGTTGAGGACCCAGGCAAAATTGAAGGCAACACGGTTTTCACGTACCTCGATCTTTTCGATCCCGACAAAGCTGCGGTCGATGAACTCAAAACCCAATACAAAAAAGGTGGCCTAGGCGACGTCAAAGTTAAGATGCGACTTTTTGAAATTCTTAACGAATTTTTAAAACCGATCCGCGAACGCCGTGCAGAATTCGCAAAAGATCCAGCGCAGGTCATGAAGATTTTAAAAACAGGCACGGAAAAAGCTCGTGAAGCTGCAGCGGAAACCATGGTGCTCGTTCGCAAGGCAATGAAGCTGGACCACTTCTAGAATAAAAAAAAGCCCCGCAGGTTTGTCCAACGGGGCTCAACATTTTTGTAAATTTAAATCCGGTTATCTTTCGTCACTAGGTTTTTCATCGGACAACGAAACATCTTCTGGCATGCGAATTCTTCCGTGCCGACGTACACTTGTTCTTTTAAGCGAAGCCGGCTTGTTGAGATTTACGACTTTTGGATTTCCCTTGGAATCAATTTTGTTGCTGCCATTTTCATCGACCTCGAGAGTACCCGTAGTATAAATCGCAATGTTGTTCGCGCCATCGAGTTTTACTTTTGTGTCCTTGGCAAAAAGTCCTTGTGCGCGGTAGGTGATCGCACCCGAAAATTTTATATCCTGCAAGTCCGCTCGTCCATCGCACTCAATAAACCCAGCGCCCTTTACGTCGGCCTCCAACTCTTTAGCCAAGATGCCTCGCACGCCAATTTTTCCTGAACCAGCGGATTCAATTTTTAACTTGTTGGTGAAGACATTTTTAACCCCAATTCCTCCCTCTCCAACAATATCAAGTTTCACATTATTTGATTTCACTACTTCGGCAAGAACATTTCCAGTTCCCTGGACCTTAACTTTGAAGCGGCTTGCTTCGACATCCACCAAATGAACGGTCCCTGAGCCGACTAGCTCAACTCCAAAGTCACGATTTTTTATTGCCCCAACCTCAACTTGCTGTGACCCGCCAACAATTTTTATATCGCTCAGCTTATTCACAAAAAGATGAAACTGCATCGGCGAAGCAGGTCGAATCGGATCACTCAAGTCAAGAGCAATGCAAAGCTCTCCGTCCTTCACATTGAGCTTGATCAAGTTTATGAGGTTGTCGTCAGCGGAAACAAAAATTCGATCCTCGTTTCCCTGCTCGACAACAAGAATTCCTGGAATCTCAAATTTAACTTTCGAAACTTCATCAAGCTTGTGCTCAACCGTTACAGCTTTTCCTGACCCGGGAATTTCTTGCCCCCACATCTTACTCGCATCAAGCGCACGACACGAGCTCCAACCAAAAACTGCAACCGCTAATAAAACAATTTTTTTCATTATTACCCCAAGCTTGCAGCTTGACCGCGCAAGCAGGAGCCTGCACCCCACGGTTCAACGCAGGCTACGGCAACGCGAACCAAACAAGCCAAAACCGACTACACCTGTACAACAAATTTCACACTAGCAAAGGCATCACCAACATCTCAACAAGCTATTCCCCGCAGGCAAACCGTAAAATTGACAAATCATATGATTCCAAGGTAGGTTTGGAATATCTAGCGTTCGTACAATTCTTTGTTATCCGCGCCAGGAGGAATGTGTGATGGTAGTCACAAATGACATTATCTGTTGCGAAAGAACCGCCACACTCCTTGCACTTACCGGGCATTAGAAGGCTAAACCTTCACCCATCAGTCACAAACGAGTTTGGGCTTGGCCCTACCAACATGGCATCCGAAAGCATAATTTTTCCGTTGCAACGAACAAAACCGGCGGGGCCCGTCCGCTATTCCAACGGACAGTTTGTCCTAGTTCTGAAAATTAAAAACAAGCATGACTTTCCCGCAACAAAATCTTGCAATGATATGTTACTGGATTAAGAAAAATATAAAAACTATAAAAATTAAGGTGAACATATGTCACAACCAATTTTAAAATTACAAAACATAACAAAGCGCTATCCAGGGAAGGCTGAGCCTTCACCCATGGCCACAGGCATAGCCTGGGCTCGCCCTACCAACACAACATTTGTAAGAACAAATTTCTTAAACGACTCAATTAAACCGGCGGGGTCCCTTCCGCGATTTCAACCAGCCTTCGCGCGAGGCTTCGGCCGGCACGGCGGACAGTCTGTCCTATTACACAAAATAGAAATTTGTATGACCTTGCCCGCGACAGAAATCTTGCGATGATGTGTTATTGGATTAAGAAAAATATAAAAAACTTAAAGGCAAACATATGTCACAACCAATTTTGAAATTAAAAAACATAACAAAACGCTACCCAGGAAGTAAGAACCTGGCGCTCAATAATGTTTCGCTCGACGTGCAAGAAGGCGAAGTTCTCGCATTGCTGGGAATCAATGGCGCGGGAAAGACAACGTTGTCATCGTTGATTGGAACTTTGCATCCGTGCACAGAAGGAACAATTTTATTTCGCGGGAAGCCCGTCATGGACAACATAATCGAGTACCGAAAAAAGGTTGGCTTCTGCGCGCAGTCTCCAAACCTGGACGGCGTTTTGAACGTTGAACAGAATTTAACCTTTGCGGGTAAATATTTCGGAGTCGACAAAAAAATCCTGCAAGGCCGAGTTGAAAAACTTATTGAATTCTTCGACTTACAGCCATACCGAACAAGTGCGATCGATGAATTATCTGGTGGGTTCAAGCGCCGCGTTTTAATTGCACGCGAGATGGTTCACGAGCCAGACATCATGATTCTCGATGAACCAACCGTCGCACTTGATCCAGGTGTTCGAAAAAAGATCTGGGAAATTATTAAACAACTAAAAGCCGTTGGGAAGACTGTCATACTAACAACCCACTACATCGAGGAAGCAGAGATACTTGCGGACAGGGTATGTATTTTAGATGCAGGAAAAATCAAACTTATCGATACACCAGAGAATCTTAAGAATTTACATTCACAGGCAAAGCTCGAAGAAATTTTTGTAAAACTAACTGAAGAACCAGGCTAAACCTGGACCCACAACAAGCTTGCAGCCTGACCGCGCCACGTCGCGTCACGACAGCAAGCAAATATCTTTTAAAACTAAAATAAGGAACCCACTATGAATCAAAATTTAACTTTGCAGGTGAAAGTGTTTGGTCACTTAATGCACAGAGAGATGATTGCGCTAAGTAAGGTCATCACAGACTTTGTAATCAATGCCGCAATTACTTCACCACTATTTCTTTTCGTATTTGCAAAGATCATAATGATAATGGGAACTTCAGCTAGCCACATCCCAATTATCATTGCAGGAGAAATTTCTGTTCAGGCATTATTTCTTGGGTGGGGAGAAGCATCTGCACTTGTCACGGACCTGAACAATCGATGCGAATGCCAATACTTGTCACGAATTCCAATTTCACCTCGACTTGCTTTCTTGAAGTACACATGCGCATCAATTGTAAAGTCGTTCATCGTTGGAACGGTTGTTCTGGTTGCAACAAAAATTGCGTTGTGGGATGTATTTTGCTTGGCACAATTTTCAATCCCAAAGTTTTTTCTCGCAATGATTTTGAACAGCACATTTTATGGAATAGTGGCAACCACAATTGCAGCACGATCAAAAAATTTAGATCAAGTCACCAGCATGTTTATGAGGTGTGTCTTTCCACTGTGGATGATCATATTTTTGGGACCGTGGCATATGCTTGCAACAGCATCACCAACCTTGGGAACGATTGCATTATTTAGCCCAATCACATACACAATGGAAGCCGTTCGAGGAGCAATCCTTGGGCAAGAAGGCTTCATAAACTTCTGGACATGCATTGGGGTTGGAACTACGGCAACAATTTTTCTTGGAATATTAGGACTTCACTGGATGAAAAAAAGATTGGACCATATTTAGCGGGCAAAATCGCTGGTTCTGTCACTAAAGTCGCGAACCTGGATCTTGTCATAGTCGACCAACTGGCATTTTTCTGCTTTTAGAATTGCCCCGTAAGAACTGAAACGCTTTTGAACCCACTGAAACTTTCCGAGGAATCGTTCTAAATTGAAAAAGAAGCGGTAGAAAAAGTTTAGCCCGCGGCTTCCCAAAAAAGTTTTAAGAATTTTTCTTGGAACATAAAGAAATGGAACCCCAAGCAACTTATTCATTGGAAGCTGTGAAACAAATCCACGATAAAAATGTTGTGTAATTTTAAACCCCGCGGATTCGAGAAGTCGTCGCATTGTTTTGTGTGAGTGAATTCGCACATGATGTTCAACAAAGTCTTGGTTCCCGTTGAAGTATGGAACGGTTATTCCCAGGACTCCATCCGGTTTTAAAATTCTGTTTATTTCAAGGAGTGCAGCTCGATCTTCAAACAAATGTTCGATAACTTCTACCATGACAACACCGTCAAAGTAGTTGTCTGGAAATGTTGTTTTTTCGCAAATCGACTGTTGGTAAAAACGTGCAAAGTCTTTGAAGCGCTCTTGTGGTGAAAGATCGAGGATGTGCACTTCTTTTCCAAGTCCTTCCAGTGCATCAAACTCGCGACCAAAGCAATCACCAATCGCCAGAATTTTTTCCTTCCCATCAAAGAAATCAGCCATGCACATCGATTTTACAAATGCGTCTATCGATGGACTATACAAAGTTTTTTTGAACTTATTGAAATCGCTTCTTTTCATCGCAACCCCAGCAATCACAATCAAAAAATGGCAACATACTTATAGCCCGTCGAGCATAAATTGTGAAAGTTTTTCAAGCAAGCAGGCTGGCCCTCCTGCGCGGCCAAGCTGAAAACTTGTGGGAGACTAAACCCGTGCTTGGAGAAAATTGAATACGTAGCCATGACCGGCGTGATCGAAATTATGGGTTGAGAATTTCATCAATCACATTCTTGTGGTCCTTTGTTGGCCGCCCTTCGGTGGTACCAGACCTGTGCGAGCGGAAAGTTGAATGCATAGCTGTGACCTCCGTGATCGAAATTTGGATTCATTATTTCACAAATCGTTTCCAGGTTTTTTGACGTCTGATTTCTGTCACAGTTTGGTGGAGGAAACAACCAGCCAAAAACCTCGGCTCCAAGCAATGCAACGTGTGTCATCTCTCCGTCAATAAAAAGGTGCTCCCGGAACATTTCAAAATGATCTTGCACATCTCTATCACTCGGAAATCTCGTGTATGGAACCGTCGTAAAAATAAAATCAAATTTCATCCCCATGATCTGCGGTTCAATCAAGTTCCCACGCTTCAAAACGATATGTGGAAATTTATTTCCAAATTCGTCCCGAACTTTTTCAAAAAATTCTTCTTGGGGTTCGACAGCAATGACCTGGTCACCCATGGCCGGATCAAGAACTTTTGCCAAAACTTTCGTGTTCACTCCCGTTCCAAACCCAACCTCAAGAACTCTAATTCTATGGTTTTTGAATTCGCCATTTTCCAACGCCTTACGAAGCGGGGCAAGCGTTGCATCCACAAACCAAGGAGAACTTTCTGAGCACTCGCCAATTTCAGGATTTCTGACAAACTTACATGCCACTTTTATGGAGTTTAAAATCCAGCTAGGAGTTCGCCACATTTTCCAAGGCCAATAAAATGGTTTCCGCTCCTCGGCAAACGCGCCACTCGCAAAACTAAAAACAATCGCAAAAGTTAACAATATTTTTTTTTGCATTATTTCTTTCTCCCATGAATCACATACGATGACGGAAAGTTGGCCCTGACTAACTGACCATCATCAAACTCCCCCATCGAAACCATAACCTTCTTAACCCACTTAACAGGATCAAATTTTTCCAAAACCCAATTCTCAAAAAAATCTCTTTTGACCAAGTACTCAGCGAGTTCTTTTTCTGTAAGTCGACGCTTACTGTACTCATCCGCGAAAACATATTTTATATGCGTAAGAAAACCACCCTTTTTTAATAACTTGGGAATTATTTCCAAATGTTGTCGTGAAACTTCTGGAGGAATTTGCGTGTATGGAACAGTGGTTATAACGACGTCGTATTTTCTAATCCCCGTTGGTTTTTTCCAATCTTCAAAAGGGGACAAGTAAAAATAAATATTCTTGCAACCGCCATTCGACTCGTCCGCTATCACCGGAGAAACACGATCAACCGTCATTTCGAAAAATGGTAATAAAACTTCCACAACGTCCAGTCGATCACATGGCCGAAGTAACTTCGCAATATGCTTACTCACACATCCTGGCCCAGATCCAATCTCGAGAACTTTTATTGGCCGCTCACTGTTTTTGACAAGCCACTGCACAGACCGAGTGATTTCTCGCACAAGAAATGGTGAGCTTTCTGTGATTGCTCCAACAGTTCCATTGTGCTTTATAAAAAGCTTAAAAACCTTCCCGCTATAAACGCACCAATCAACTCCCTCTTCAACTACATCTTTGCATTTTATTGCCAACTTTTTAATTCTGCTTAACGGATTTTTTGAAACACTATGCTTGCGCTTTTCATGTTTAGGCTTTCCGGAAAAAGCCTGCCCATCGATCACCCCACAGGCAACAATACAAAGCAAGAAAAAATTGTAAAAAATATTTTTTGTTTTTTTGAAATACAAACTCAGCTTCCCCTCTCCGCAACAACTAAAATGCCGTTAAACGATGCAATAAAATACTGGGTTTGTCCAGATAGAATTTTAAACGGAAAAATGTAGAAATAAAAAATAAGCCCGACTTTATATCGAGACGATTTTCAAAAGCCACGACTAAACCACGCCCCCAAAGTAAAATTGGAATTTTACTTCTGAAACAAAAGATGTAATGTTCGAGAACTCTTTGGATCAGGATTTGTATAGCCTTGACGAAACATCGAACACATAAATGGATGTAGAAATTTATCTAACAATGCAAAGAATGGGTGGCTTCCCAAAAAATATAATTTTCTAAGAATTGCAGGAATCTTTTTGGAATTAGTCAATCTTCCATCAAGCCGAAAGAACGGATACCAAAACTTAGAAAACAACTTAATCTTAGATCTTTTATCGCAAGAATATCGACAGGCAACATCTTTTAAGCCAAATACAGATAAGTTTCTCGTGACCTCTTCAGGCGTATAATGCTTGTAATGTCCCAACTTTCTGCGCTTGTAATATTCATCAGCATCCTCTGCCCGCCCCATTCCATAAAAATTAGGAGTTGTAAGTAAAAGAAAGCCACCACGCTTTATTTTTTCACTTATATCTTTGGTCAACACTGAAACCTGGTCCAAAGGAAAATGCTCATAGACCTCAGAAAAAACAACAAAATCATACGATTCTTTTTCCGCCATCATGAAGTCATCATACAACTCAACAACCCGGTTTGGAATGCCAAGATTGTCGAACATTGTTTTTGCCAAAACACACGCAATTGGGTCAAGGTCAAAGTAATCAACATGTACTTTCTTGCATAACTTCATAAGTGATACGGCAATATTTGCACTCTTATGCCCACACCCCCCACCATAATCCAAAATTTTTACCGAAGAACAATGCTCCAATTTTTTTTCAAATGGAGCCAAAAGATCTTCCGTAATTTGCCACCACAACGAATTTAATGGATCACGCAAACGGGCAGATAAAACTCCGCCTATTTTTTGTTGCACAGTTCGATTATAACTATCAACAAGGTTTAAACGACTCATTTATAATTCCCCATGGACCACAATAATTCCACTTTCATCTTTCAATAAAAGAACACCTGTGTCAAAAAAACTTCGTGAATCAGGAGTGGATGTGACTATAAAAACTGTGAGTAGAACTCTCGACTTATTAGTACCAATCAGCTTAGTACATCACCAGACTTACAAGTTTGTAGAAATAAAAAAGAGGCCCGGCGAACCGGACCTCAAATTAATTTAGCAGTACCTATCTTCTCGGAACCATCGCCAGACAAGGATTTTCGTCAGCTGCGTGCATAACTGCTGCATTTGGAATGGAAACTGTTTCCGCACAGCTATATGCCAAAAAGACGGTTTCAAAAACTTCGTGAATCAGGAGGGGATGTGACTATAAAAACTGTGAGTAGAACTCTCGACTTATTAGTACCAATCAGCTTAGTACATCGCCAGACTTACAAGTTTGTAGAAATAAAAAAGAGGCCCGGCGAACCGGACCTCAAATTAATTCTTTGGCAGTACCTATTTTCCCGGACCGTCACCAGCCAAGTATTTTCGGCGTTGCGTGCTTAACTGCCGTATTCGGAATGGAAACGGGTGTTTCCACGCAGCTATTGCCACCAAAGAAATTTTCAAAAAACTTCGTGCTCAGAAATGTTTGTGGATATAAAAAATTGTGAGTAAAACTTTCGACTTATTAGTACCGGTCAGCTTAGTGCATTGCTGCACTTACACACCCGGCCTATCAACCTTGTAGTCTTCAAGGTGTCTTATTTTAGCCCGAAGGCTAAAGGGATATCTAATCTTGAGGTCGGTTTCCCACTTAGATGCTTTCAGCGGTTATCCGATCCAAACCTAGCTACCCAGCGTTGCTTTTGGTAAACAACTGGGACACTAGAGGTTTGTCCATTCCGGTCCTCTCGTACTAGGAACAGAGCCTCTCAAATATCCTACGCCCACGATGGATAAGGACCGAACTGTCTCACGACGTTCTGAACCCAGCTCGCGTACCCTTTTAATTGGCGAACAGCCAAACCCTTGGGACCTTCTACAGCCCCAGGATGCGATGAGCCGACATCGAGGTGCCAAACCTCCCCGTCGATATGAACTCTTGGGGGAGATAAGCCTGTTATCCCCGGCGTACCTTTTATCCGTTTAGCAATGGCCCTTCCATTCGGGACCACTGGGTCACTAAATCCTACTTTCGTACCTGCTCGGCCTGTATGCCTCACAGTCAAGCTCCCTATCTGCTTTTGCGCTCTAGCAACGATTTCTATCCGTTGCGAGGGAACCTTTGAACGCCTCCGTTACTCTTTAGGAGGCGACCACCCCAGTCAAACTACCCACCAGACAATGTCCTTCTTCCGGATTACGGACTAGAAGTTAGATTTCCATACCAGCAAGGGCGGTATTTCAAGGTTGACTCCACTACAGCTAGCGCCGTAGCTTCAAAGTCTCCCGCCTATCCTACACAAGCTAATCCAAAAATCAATGTCAAGTTATAGTAAAGGTGCACAGGGTCTTTCCGTCCTATCGCGGGTAGACGGCATTTTCACCGTCACTACAAATTCACTGAGTCTCTCTCCAAGACAGCGCCCAAATCGTTACACCATTCATGCAGGTCGGAACTTACCCGACAAGGGATTTCGCTACCTTAGGACCGTTATAGTTACGGCCGCCGTTTACCGGGGCTTCGATTCAGAGCTTCGCACACAAGGTGCTAACCCCTCCTGTTAACCTTCCGGCACTGGGCAGGTGTCAGACCATATACATCCTCTTACGAGTTAGCATGGTCCTGTGTTTTTGATAAACAGTCGCTTGGGCCTATTCACTGCGACCGAATTCCGCTCCACCAGCCTAAGCTGGCTCACGGCATCGGCACTCCTTATCCCGAAGTTACGGAGTCATTTTGCCGAGTTCCTTAGAGAGAATTATCTCAACGCCTTAGTATTCTCAACTCGCCCACCTGTGTCGGTTTGCGGTACGATCACTTTTTCACTCGCTAGAGGTTTTTCTAGTCAGTGTAGAATCAACTGAACATGCCTTTCACAATGATTGACATACCAATCGCGCCTCAGAATTAACGAGACAGCGGATTTACCTACCGTCTCTTCCTAAACGCTTAGCTTGGCGTCCATACACCAAGTCAGCCTATCTTACTGCGTCACCCCATCACTCAAACGTTAAAAGCGGTGCAGGAATATTTAACCTGCTTTCCATCGACTACGCCATTTGGCCTCGTCTTAGGTATCGACTAACCCTGGGAGGATGAACCTTTCCCATGGAACCCTTGGGCTTTCGGCGAACAGGAATCTCACCTGTTTTTTCGTTACTTATACCAACATACTCACTTCTCTAAGCCGACACCTGTGCTCACGCTCAGGCTTGTATCTCCTAGAGAACGCTCCTCTACCGCTGCAACAAAAAGTTGCAACCCGCGTCTTCGGTGGCTCGCTTAAGCCCCGTTTATGTTTCAGCGCGGAAACACTTGACCAGTGAGCTATTACGCTTTCTTTAAAGGATGGCTGCTTCTAAGCCAACCTCCTGGCTGTCTAGGTATTTCTACCTCTTTTCCCACTTAGCGATCACTTTAGGACCTTAGACGGCGGTCTGGGCTGTTTCCCTTTCGACTACGGGGCTTATCCCTCGCAGTCTGAGTCCCACTTTCCACCCCA